>NZ_LWFZ01000825.1:0-2261 GCF_001635225.1 Oleiphilus sp. HI0086 | reverse complement strand
TTCATTAAATTAGGCTGTATTATGAAAAATTTAACAAAGTTGTTCGGTTCAATCTGTTTAACTACTGCTGTATCTATGAGTGCTCAAGCTAATCTTATAGAAAATGGCAGCTTCGAAGATATTGGTAACGAAGCAGCACTTGGCGGGTATGGAAGCGCAGCTACGTGGCAGATTTATTCTAGCATTCCAAATTGGGACGCCAGCCAGAATGTTGAAATATGGTCTAACAATTTTATCGTACCTGCCGATGATGGAATTAGAGTATTAGAACTTAATGCGCACCCTGGAGACGCTAATGGTCAGTTCTCTATCTTCCAAGACTTCGCGACGACAGCAGGTCAGGCCTACGAGTTAAGTTTTGCTGGTCGCCGCCGCCAAGCTAACTCTGATGAAGCTTTCTCAGTCAGTGTTGGTGACCTTTCAGATTCTGTTTATAACCAATCATGGGGTAACTGGAATCAGTATACTTATCAATTCACAGCTACTAGCTCGCTTTCTACCTTAACATTCACATCCTTAGATGGCGGAAGAGATACAACAGGTAATATTTTTGACGACGTTAAAGTTACTGCAGTTTCAGAACCTGGCACCATTGCTTTGTTTGCATTAGGTTTGGCAGGACTAGTTGCCACACGTAAAAAAATGAAATAACAATACCTTTGTAGTTTCTAAAAAGCCGCACTTAAATGCGGCTTTTTTTTAATTCCGTTCTTTATTTCTTTGAAAATATCCAAGTCGCTTCTAAGCTTAGTTTAAACACTAACTTAACTGACGACTATGACAAAACCCATCGCATTTCTAATCCACTTTCTTATTAGTCTCGCTATCGTATCGATAGTTTACTTTTTTATCAGATTCCAAATTTATCCTGACTTCTACTTCAAAATACAGGGTATATCAGAAATCATTCTAATCCTGTTTGCTGTAGACGTGATACTAGGGCCACTACTTACTTTTGTCGTATATAAAAAAGGTAAGAAGAGTCTAAAGTTTGACCTGTCAGTGATTGCATTATTCCAAATAGCAGCGCTTGTATATGGGTTTCAGACCATCTACAAGGAAAGGCCTTTATCAGCATTACTTGTCAATAACTCATTTGAGATCCAAACCGCATCGAATTACGATATGACAGCTGTTGACCCTAATATTATCGATACTAGCTTGGCTTCAGCACCAAAGTTCCACGTTTTAACCGGTACAACCGAAGTTAGAATAGCGATCACTGTTCATGCATTTACCGGTGAAGGGGATACAGATTATCTACAGAACATGGATTATTATCATGAGCTAGGCGAGCAAAAAGAACGCATCAAGCAAGCAGCTCTTGAAGAAGTCTACCTTAAGAAGATTTATAAGGATCAAGAGTTTGATACAGGCAAATACTTCTATATCCGCATAATTGGGAAATCAGGCTTTGGTTTGGCAAAGCTCGACAAGAATACCTATGAAGTCCTTGAAATTTTTGCTTTGACAGATTTCGACATGAACACTTTGTGAACTGCAAATAATGCATTAAGGCGATAATCTAAGCTTTTATCACCTTAATGCGCAGCCCTAAGACTTTGCGCTGATGTGTTCAGCATCATCCTTGGAAAACGGATTAGTAATAGTCGAGCTAGAACCTTGAAGTACCGCCTCGGGGTGCCTTATTTCCATAATGCACTTTATGCGTTGTTCATCCTTCGTGTTAACATCCACTAAGATCAAGTGCTGACCTTCAATAATTTGTTCGTGAAACTTCTGGATCTTGTAGTGTTCAGTATTGAGCCCACCAACACCGCCAAACCACGCACCAAAGAACATGCTAAAGATCGCGATCACTAGCCATGCATTGAAGCTAAACTCCTCGATATAAGTAAAGGGGACTAAAAAAACAGCCCAATCATCCCACCGGACAATAAGCCTCGCTCTACAAAGCGCACGAAGTCGGTACGCTGAAGTGCACTCGCAGAGTGGAGATGATGACTATATAGACCCTCTTCATTAGTACTAATAATATGAAAGTTCCAGTCAGTAATACCATGCTCATGCAAATCTTTCGAAACTTGGTCGACACTGTCAATTGAAGGGCTAAGGTAATATAAACGTTTCATAGGACACCTCCGACTACAAATTAATGCTCTAATTTAAAAACGGAAAACCATATAACGATCTATCTTTATCATTAACTTAATTATAGCGCTAAAGATGCTGCTTTTTTGATCAGATATAGACCGTCTTATTCTATATAGATTTTTATTATCACTATTAAGTTTATGCAA
>NZ_LWFZ01000824.1:0-4425 GCF_001635225.1 Oleiphilus sp. HI0086 | reverse complement strand
CCGACATCATGGCGGTTTCCAGAACAATTGAAAACTTTGCTTCTGGAGACCAGTTATCTGGACTACTACTTTTTGTCACACTTGAACCTGGTAATTGAAATTTATCTCGCCAGGAATACAAGGTGGATAGGTTTATGTTTTCCTGGGCTGAAAACGTTCTTAATGATAACCCACTTTCAAGCCACTTCTTAACAATGGCTTCTTTAAACTCTTTTGAATAATGCTTCACTCATATTCTCTTACCGCCTCCTATTCAATTATTAAAAATTAACAGAGGCGACAACTATCCTGACACAGGGGGGAATCGTTGCATGAACGATTTGAAGACATCAAAAACTCAGTCACCTGTAAGAATGGCCAAGAAAGCCGTGCTGCTGATAGATTTATAATTGCAGCGTTAGCGGGTGAACTTGCCACCCATTTTGGTATTTTCCCATGGGTAGAAGGTTCGGCTATTCGCGCTTCAGTAATGCTTTTCAAAGAATGGAAGCTCACCAGGGGAAACGGCACTAGTGAGGACAGTCAAATACTAAAAAATATACATAAATTTATCAGTCGATATGGAGATAGCAAGTTCACTAATCTCAGCCACTTCAATGACAAAGTTCATGAACGTGCTGGATGGTGGAAAGAAATTAAGAATGATGATGGAACGTCAGCTAGAATTTGGATGTTCACTAGTTCAGGTTTAGAAATGAGCTGTCGAGGCTACGCTATTCGAAGAATAATCTCCGCTCTAAATAAATCGGAATGTATTGTTGAAAAAGATGCTGGTAAAAACAGCAAGAACACGCGACTAGGTAGTGATACCCAACGACTTTACTATCTAAAAATCAGTGAAGACCTATGCGGGAACATTCACTAACAAAGTTACCTTGTTGCACCATCAAAAATAAGAGGGCAACCACACAGCCCTCTTATCTATTACTAATTACCCTGTTCCACCTGTTACCCGTCAATCAAAGCCTGATCCAAATTTCACGTACTTGACTAAATGAAGATTCGATTCACTATCATCATCTGCATGTCCTTTACCTGAGCTAGCAGTGCAATATACAACTGTAGAATCGACAATCTTACGCAACTCTTCATCATCTTCTAGTCTTTGTGGAGGATTTAGATAATTACAACACTTAAACCTTCTACATCTGCGGCGCTCTAAGTCATAGAAAAGAATGATCACAGCCTCGTAAACACTGTAAAAGAATATCGGGGCGAAAGCCTTGTTCTGAGCTTTAATCAAGCTAAGGATTTCATCAGAATCATCCGAGTTATCAAAAACATTAAGACAAAAACTCATTAGGTACGAAGCTTGCTCCAACTTGAAATCTCGAACATAGTCAACTTCATTGATAAAGGAATTAATGTCCTGATAAGAACCAAAATCGTGAATCCAAGCACTTTCAGAAGCTGTGCGATAAGATGCCCGATTGTATTTCCGGTCAACCAATCGCCAATAAATTTCCATTCCCTGTAAAGCGAAGAACAACTTACGAACAGTGAACTTATTGATTGGGTCACGCAGAATGTTTTCTACCCAATAAGAATCAAGCATCACACTCTCTCCTCTCAGGCAGATTAAATAACGCCCTATCACTCTTAGTCTTCAAAAAGTGGTCCAATTGCTGCCTCAGACGAGGTTCGACGCTAGGGTCCTGGCTAACAGCAAATAATATCATCTTGCCGATAAGCAACCGCTTTCGTGTTTCTATTTTTCGATTCCGCACTTGAAGGTGCAGCTTCTCTAGCGAAAGTTTCTTTTCAATCAATGCTTTTTGCTGCTGTAAACGAGATAAACGCTTAGATTCCATGACTAGCTCCTTTTTATTATTTTTTTGTTTAGTCATTAAAGTTATTATAGAATAATACTGTTTTTATAACCAGTAAAATATACAACAAGAGCGCACTTAGGCAAACTCAAGAGTTTGCGTGCGTAGTACCTGCCAATAACAAAAATAAAAAAGGGGCAAGGATCATGGCGATTTATCATTTAAACGCAAAAACATTTTCTAGAAAAAAAGGCCAAAGCGCTGTGGCCGCAGCAGCTTATCGGTCAGCGACAAAATTAAAAGATCAGAGAAGTGGTGAAATATTCGATTACCGGCGAAAAAAAGGTGTGATTTTTAATCAGATTATAGTGCCTTCTAGTGCTCCTACATGGGCCCTAGTTCAAGAACAACTATGGAATGAAGTTGAGTCAGCCGAGAAGAGAAAAAATTCGACCGTTTTGAGAGAGGTTGAGGTCAGTTTGCCCCACGAGCTTCCTGATAATATCCAACAAAAGGTCGCTATAAAATTGGCAAATGAGATTTGTACTTCTCACAAAGTAGCAGCCCAGCTTTCCATTCATAAGCCTCACGAGCACAATAATGAAAAGAATATACATGCTCATATAATTTTTTCTACTCGGAGAATTGATAACTCTGGGCTTACTAAAAAAACGAGAGAATGGGATGACCGAACGAACGGGAAAAACGTAGTTAAATATTGGCGAAAGAAATGGGAAATTATTGCTAACGAAGAAATTGAAAAACTGAAGAACGTGGCATTGATAGATTGTCGCTCTTATAAGGAGAGAGGGTTAAATATTGAGCCAACTCAGCACAGAGGACCTTTTGCGACACGCCTAGAACGCGCTGGAAAAAGGTCAAGAATTGAGAAAAAGAATAAAGCTATAAAAGCAAGAAATAACATAGTTATTGAACGTGAAAAAGTTTCCATACAACGAAACTTAGAGAAAAAAAGATACTTTCCATCTGTGGGGCTTTCGAGATAACTTACAAACTTAAGCAAAGCAGTTAACTTTAAAGGAGTAATATGAGCGATTTCAATCTGACATATCCAACCAAGGGAAACCAGCAAGAGTCCAAGATCATCAGCTCAGGTGAACTGATTTTTCTAGTTGGTGCTAACGGTACAGGTAAATCAACTCTGATGCATAAGTTCTCTACACTAAACCCTAGAAGAACTAGGCATATAACAGCACATCGTCAAGTATGGTTTCGCTCAAACGCTCTCGACCTCACACCTGCAAGCAGAGAGCAACACGAACAGCAAGTTCTCAGTCAAGACCTTCAGCCTACTGCACGCTATCGAGATGACTTAGCAGTTCAAAGATCTCAAATTACTATTTTTGACCTAATAGATGCGGAAAACGTTGATGCCAGAAAGATTGCTGATGCACTAAGACAAGGAGACCGTCAAACTGCCGAGGAACTAGCTCAAGTACAGGCTCCACTTGCTAGAATGAATGACATATTGAGAATTTCCAATTTGAATATTCAAATTCAAATTGAACAGGGCAGTAAGCTCCTAGCCACTAGAGAAGGTGTTGCTCCTTACAGTATTGCGGAGCTTTCTGATGGTGAGCGCAATGCTATAATAATTATTTCTAGTGTTCTAACAGCTCCACCAAACACACTTATATTGTTAGATGAACCTGAAAGGCATCTTCACCGCTCTATCGTATCTCCTTTAATCAACACCTTACTAAACTATCGAAATGACTGTGCCTTTGTCGTTTCTACACACGATATTTCTTTACCACTAGATCAACAAAACTCTTCAGCATTACTTGTTAGGAAGTACAACCATACCCCACAGTTTTGGGATATAGATTACATCAATTCGGTAGATAGTTTAGACACTGAAATTGGAGAAGCAGTATTAGGAGCCAGAAGAAATATATTATTCATTGAGGGTAAATCAACAAGTTTAGACCTGCAAATTTACCAAATATTGTACCCAAATATTTCGATTAAACCTCTAGGTAGCTGTGTCGATGTTGAAAGAATTGTTCGCGGTATAAATCAGTCTGATGAAAACCACTGGGTCAAGGCCGTCGGAATTATTGATAGAGATAATAGGGATGAGAGTGAATGTCGGGATCTAGAAAATTTTGGCGTTATCGCAATTGATCAATACTCAGTTGAATCAATCTATTATCACCCTATCTTGATCAAAGCAATGCTGGAACGCGTTGCGTTGATCAATGATATAGATCCAAATAATACATATGAAGAATTAGTATCCTCATTTACAAAATCTTTTGAACCTCACATTAATAGAATGGCAGCAAGATTGGTAGAACGAAGAGTAAGAGACGAGCTGCTTAAAAAAGCACCGAATTGGAAATTAATTCTCCAAGAACCAACAAGTTTTGAATTTTCGACTCAATCTCTTTTCGAGGAAGAGAAATCTCTGTTACAAGGCTTGATCGAAAATCAAGATATTGAAAAAATGATTTCACGCTATCCGATTAGAGAAACTCCCGCTCTCGAAAGTATTTCGAAGGCACTCTGTTTTCCAACTCAAGCAATGTATGAACAAGCCATCAGAAAAATGCTTATTGATGAAAAAGGGGTTCGTGAGCAGTTGAAATCTTTAGTTGATAAAATTACCACTGCGATTGCAAACTAAATTTTA
>NZ_LWFZ01000823.1:0-1040 GCF_001635225.1 Oleiphilus sp. HI0086 | reverse complement strand
CCATTTGCTTAAGCACGCCGTCGCCGTTTTCATCTGCCGTACAAAAGTCATCTGCCAAAACAACTGCAAAAGCATCATCGCCAACCAAACCTCGACCGCTATAGATTGCGTGGCCAAGACCTTTCATTTGATGCTGTGGTGTAAATGAAAAGGTGTTATTTTCCATTAAATTCCGAATGGAATCGAGCTGAGCCTCTTTTCCTGAACCTTTAATTTCATTTTCTAGTTCGTAGCTAATATCAAAGTGATCTGCAATGGCTCGTTTGCCTCTACCTGTGACAAAACCCATTCGGTTCATGCCTGCCTGGTGCGCTTCCTCAACGCCATATTGCACAAGGGGTTTATTTACGAGGGGTAGCATTTCTTTAGGCATTGCTTTTGTTGCGGGTAAGAAACGGGTTCCGTAGCCTGCAACTGGGAATAGGCAGTTTTTGATCATAGTATTGTCCATAATGGTAACTATTGGCCGATGTCTTCAACGCACGCCAACAATAAGTTCATATATCTGTTAGAAGCTTAAGTCTATATTATTGATCTTAAAGCTTTATGACAATTATAGCGGAAGTATCGAGTTGTAAAAATAAAGTTTGGCATAAATATTGTTTCCATATACTTCACTTTAGCGCCTCTTGGTCTTTACTGCTATATTGTGAAGACGATGATTAATAAGTCTAAAAATATTGATGCAGGATAGGCACAGGATATGAGCCAGAATTATGATGAACTAACTTTGTTATCTGTTCGTTCCGCCTTTGACCATTTGCAGTCAACAATTAACCGCGCTTTGCAGAGAATAGAGCGGCAAGCACAGCTGAATAACTCCCAGGTTTTTTCTGCTATAAAGGAGCGTCGTAAGTTAGCAAAAGTGCTAATGTTGGATAAGCGAATTATTCATTTGTATAAGTCCATGTCTTCACAGCCCACACTAAAAATAAAAGATAGTGAGAGCTTGGTCCACTGTGAAATCAGCTCTACGGTAGTTATTCACGAAGGTGATGAGAAAAAAATCCAATTTACGCTAAATGATAATACCTACACGC
>NZ_LWFZ01000822.1:0-2292 GCF_001635225.1 Oleiphilus sp. HI0086 | reverse complement strand
AGAGGCCATCAATAAATTGTCCGACATACTTTTTACCGTTCGCATAGGTTTCGACACCCTTGCCGTGGAACATACCGTTAGAGAATGAACCTTCGTAGTGTCCGCCATCCGGGTAGGTTAGGGAACCGTTACCGTGGAATAAATTGTCTGAGAAGCCGCCAACATATAGTAGGCCCCCCTTGGTTGTAAGAGAGCCTTGCCCATTGAGCACGCCATCAATCCAGAAACCTGTATAGATGTCACCGGTAGCTTTGGTTAGGGTTCCTTCACCATTAAACTCATTTTCATCAAGCTCACCAATGTAGGTATCGCCGTCTGTGGTGGTGAGGGTGCCGCGGCCTTGCATATTGCCTTCAAACCACTCTCCCTGGTATTTCATTCCGTTGGCATATCGGACAGAGCCGATGCCATGAAAGTTGCCATTAACGAAGGAGCCGTTGTATTCAAAGCTGCCTTCTTGAATGTAGCTTCCTTCGCCTGTCTTGATATCGTTTGCCCACATACCATTTTGGTAATCAACTTTAGTAAATTGCTGAAGCTGAGCTTTTAGTGTTTTGGTGCTTCCGCGTCGTATATCAACGCTTGATAACCAGCTCTGATAACCTTCTTTAGCAACTTCGATGTTGTAATTACCAGGTGTTAGCTGCATTTCCAGTTTAGTTGGGCCATAAGGTTTACCGTTTACCAATACGGTATCGTCGGTAACGTTTGAGCGCACAATCAAAGTGCCGGTAATGACAGGTTTGGGCTCGGGCTGTTCTGTGTTTTTGTAGGTGATTACTTCGGGCTTCTTCGTTTCAGAGATAATAACTTCTCTTATGGGCGGGGTAGGGGCCGGAGCTTCAACTTCATCTGCGAAAATTGCTTCTTCAGAAAACGCAAGGTCTTCAGTTCTTTTTAGCGAGTCAAGCACTTGTTTGCTCATTTCACTAAGCTCAATATATTCAGCTTCTTTCGTTGTTTCTTGAGGAGCCGGTGTGCCCGCACTTACCGGTACGTCAGGCTCGGATTCGATAGAAGTTTTAGCTTTTACAATGTCTGCTTCATTATTTGCCGGCCCTGTGCCCGCAATGATTAACAGCAAAATCATTAAGAAATTTATAAAAAGAAGAGGTCTAAGATCGACCATTTATATACTACCCTTAAGAAATAGGAGCTGAGTTGCTCCGCCACATTTCCGTTTACTAACGTGTAAAATATGTACTCTGGATTAATCGTTGCTTGAGTATTGAAGGCGCATCGCTTACGTTATGTTTAGAGTGTAGACTCAAATAGAAAAAAATGCTTAGAAATAAGATGTAAATGTAAGATAAGTCACAGAATATTCGATTCTGGGCTAAACTGCTTTCTGCTTGTAAAAGTGCAGTTGAGTGCTCAATAGAGCGTTTGGGTTATTGTCCTAAAAGTATAATCATTCAGTAGTATTAATATAAGGTATTAACGATATATGGCTAACATGCAGCATAAAGATTTCAAACTGATCCGCACTCAAAGCATTGATGCTTTGCATGTGACAGCCGAAGAGTATGAGCACTTGGGGACGGGTGCCAGGCACCTGCATTTTGCGACCACTAATACCGAAAACGTATTTTTGGTAGGTCTAAAAACAGTTCCGACTGACAACTCTGGCGTCGCACATATTCTTGAGCATACGGCACTGTGTGGTAGCGAGAAATATCCGGTTCGTGACCCCTTCTTTATGATGATCCGCCGATCCTTAAATACTTTTATGAATGCCTTTACCAGTAGTGACTGGACGGCTTACCCTTTTGCAAGTAAAAACAAGAAAGATTTTAATAATCTTCTCGAAGTGTATCTCGATGCAGTTTTCTTCTCTCGACTCGACGAGATGGATTTTCTACAAGAGGGGCATCGACTTGAGTTTGAAAAAGCAGATGATGCCAATAGCGATCTGAGTTACAAGGGTGTTGTTTATAATGAAATGAAGGGAGCGATGAGCTCACCGGTTAGTCAACTATGGCAGACATTAACGCGCCATTTGTATCCGACTACTACCTATCACTTTAATAGTGGTGGAGATCCTGAGCATATCACCGGTTTAAGTTATGATGACTTAAAAGGCTTTTACAAAAAGCACTATCATCCAAGTAATGCTGTGTTTCTGACCTTTGGCGATATTCCAGCTTATGAGCACCATTGTCACTTTCAGGGTTACGCTTTATCCAGATTCTCTAAAGAAGATCACCGAATCAGAATCAACGATGAGCAACGCTATTGTGCACCGATTCGGATTCAGGAAAATTACCCCGTTGAAAAAGATGAGCCGACCGA
>NZ_LWFZ01000821.1:0-4319 GCF_001635225.1 Oleiphilus sp. HI0086 | reverse complement strand
GAATATACGATCAGGGACGATATAAGAAATCATAAGAACATGAAGATCGATTGGCTCTCTCTCTTTTACGGAAAAAAATTCCAAGCTTTCATCAATAGCCAGGCTGCCCACAAGTTTAGTGGCGATATAGCTCGGCAAGAGGAAGCCGTCTCTTATCTTATTGAAAAACTATCAGAAAACGATTGGGCCATGTGCCAAAAGCACAATGGACTATCCTCCCCAGAAGGCTATCTGAAAACTCTATCGGCAAATTTAATGGTTGAGTATGGCAGAAAAGTATTCGGTCGAAAACGCCCGCCGGAATGGTTGAAGCGAGAGGGCTCATTTTGGGAGCAGATTTGGAATGACCTTTGTTTAAAGCGTGAAGGCGCAGAGTTTATCATTGATAAAGCCTGTAAAAATGGCGAGCGCGAGCCCTCATCAATCAAAAATATTATCCGTACCATCAAGGTCAAAATCCCCTGGTGTGGCGTCAGTAATCGTCCCGAATCTATTGACGACGACGAATATGGCGCTGATAGTTATGTTTATGAAAACGATAGCTTTGACGGCAATGGCATTGATGAGCACTATAAAAAAAATAACTACAACCAGATCCTCTCTCTGGTTCAATTGATCCTGACAGGCAATGAAGAAAGCGAGCAAAACACTATTACCGCGCTGGATAAGGACATTGTCAGCGCAGTTCATGCCATACAGCTCTCAGCAGAAGAGCGTCTAATGTTACGTATGCACTATATTGACGGCTATAGTCACAGTGCCATTGCGAGAAGACTAGATGTCGCAAAGCACATTCCTGTCCGTCAGAATAAAAAAACCCTCGAAAGATTATTAGCGATACTTAATAGTCTCGGGTTAGATTTTGAACCTATTGGCTGAGAGTATTCACGGTGAATGAGATAGAAGAAAAGAAAAGTCGTCTAGATCACGCGCTCGCTCAACTGATCGTTCATGCGCCAGATGGCGCGAAACAGGCCCTAGGCCCTGAAGCTTCGTTAGAAGAGTTGGCTGCGCTAGCTGAAGGTAAGCTAAGCAAGACTAGAAAGCATCAAATCTATGGGCAATTCGAGAATAACCAAAATTTGTATGAAACCTGGCTCGCAATGGATGTGCCTCAAGAACAAATGAGCAGCGAAAAAGCTGAGTCCCAAGCGACTCGCCCATCACGCATAGAGATGTTAACAGCATGGTTTGCTGAGTTATTTTCCTGGCAAGGCGCTTTAACCGCGAGTATGGGTATATTTGTTGGTGCCATTGGTATGCTCATTTCCCACTCTTCCCTGGAAAAGAGCCCTGTAGAAAACTCTACAAACCAATTAGCGATTAATGCCCCGCTAGACTCGCCTCAAAAAGCCAAGCAAGGCGATGCCCAACAAGTCGCTCTGCTAGGCAAAATTAAGTGCTACGCTGTCGAGCCAAAAGAGCTGAGTGAGTTTTGTGTATCAAATACGCTGAATACCCAGCATTGGCTCCATAGCAACGAGGGAGGTCTTCTCAAAGCCATTCCTTCTCCATATAATGTTGGCAGTCTTATGGACGTAAGAGTTACTACTAACAAAATTGCTTTGATATCCTCCAATGATGAGTCAAATGTCGATCTGATCATTGCGTCATATCAATTTAATAATGAAATGATTAGCTACGAGACTATCTATCAATATAGCAATAGAAAAGACCGTTCAGAGCATCTTGCTTCGGCAATAGAAATAAAGCAGCTAACTCAGAACAAGCTTACGTTCAAAGTTTTACGTAAAGATGGCCAGCTCGTAACAGAAACTTATAACTTTTAGCTCAATACAAGTGAACCAAGGCATGCAATTAAATTCTGGCAAAATATCTATAAACCGACATCAGCTGACCTTCATTGCTCTGCTTTTAAGCATCGCATTTCCAATGGCTAGTTGGGCTGACGACAGTATTCCCTCCTGGGTAAAAAGACCACCAGCTGACGACAGCCAATTTATGTATGGTGTCGGTGAAGGCGATAATTTAGACAGCGCCAAGCAAAGCGCTTTAAAGGATATTGCAGGAAAGCTTTCGACCAATGTTAGCAGTGAGTCCGAAAACCGAGATTATTTATCCAACGGTGTGAGTGAAAGCTCCTTTAGTCAAAAGGTAAATACCCGCATTCAAGACGTAAAACTATCAGGTTTTGATGTCCGTGAAAGCCTGAAGCGGGCTAACAAGCATTACGTATTGCTTGCGATGAAACGCAGCACCTTTGTAGCCGATAAGGTTAATCAGTTAAATGAAGTGAACAACAGCATCGACGCCGAATTACAGGGCCTTAGTGGTAAAAACAAACTACTCCAACTATTGGCCTACAATCAGGCAAATACATACGCAATTCAAGGACGCGAGCTTGTTAGTCTGATCCATGCAGCCGACCCTAGCCAAAATAAGCAGGGTGACCTGGATCGTTACCGAAGCTTTGTTCAAAAAGAGAAAGCATTGCTCGAACAAACAAAATTTTCTTTAAACTCAGACGCTTCACTCAAACCTCTTGTCCGTCATATTAAAAAGATTATGCAAACTAATGGCTTTCAAGTTACTAGCCCGATGAGGGCTGACAGCATCATTGAGTTAGAAGGAAGCATAAAAGAGAAAGAAATATTCTCAACCAAGATGGTTAATATCGATTTAGAGATTTTGGTCAAAACCGATAGTGAACAGTTGGTCAGCAGTAATAGCTACCAACTCAAAGGCTCTTCTGTCAGCAGTTTCGACTCAAGCAGAGATAAAGCAATGCAGCAAATTGCTAACGAGGTGAAGAGCAAAATAGATGTCTATCGTATGCTTGGCTTGGTTAACTAGAAATCAGACCGGAATTTAGAAAGTACTAATTAATAGGAATAGGCTTTGGCCTAAAAACAAAATAATGGAGAGTTCAATGAAAAAAGCTACCTTACTATTAGGTTCAATCAGTGTGCTTCTATCTGGCTGTGCTGGAATGATGGGGCCAAAGCAAGTGGACCTCAGTGAATACAATCGAGCGCCATTAATGCAGGCAAAAATCTTACCTTCTAAAGAAGAGTTTGGCGGCGGTAAAACAAAAGTGGTCGTTTTTAATTTAGATGATAGCAATGTAGCCTTAGCCAAAAGCGCTAAAGCCGGCTATAGCTTTGCCAAAGCACTGGAAGACAAGATCTCTGTTACGGGAGCCGAAGTAGTTGACCGCTCTATCGCTCAGAAACTCCAACAGGAAATTGAATTGGCGGAAATGCATGGAAGCTCAGGTTATGCAGGGCCAAATGTTGCGAGTTATGCTGTAACCGGTGAAGTAAGCGCTGCAAATGTAGGCGCTGTCTATAACAAAGCTGAGCGCTGGCAAGACAAAAAAGGTCAATGGCATCAGCGCTCAGCGAGCTGCCGTTATTCCGCACAAGCAAAAGCGAATTTGCGTATCTACAAAATGCCAGAGTTAAAGCTACTTAGCTCAATCTCGGTTGATGGGGATGTCAGTGACTCACAAGATACTTATGGCAGCCACTGCCCTATTTCAAAACAGTCGCAAGAAGGCATGATTCAACAAGCAGCTCTGGATGCAATCGAAAATTTTGATGTCGAGATACAAAACCAGTTTGCACCCAAAGCCTATGTCGTTGAGCGCTTGAGCAATGGCGAGGAAAGTATATTTAAGCTGTCTCAAGGCAGCATGCAAGGCTTCAAACCTGAGTCTCTAGTGACCATTTACCGAGCCATGGAAGTTAAAAACCCAATAACGGGTGAGACCTCAATGGAAGAGTATCCTATTTCAAAAGGCGTCGTGACCGCTCAAGCCGCTGAAAACTATGCTTGGGTTGCGCTGGATGATAGCGAAAAAGACAATGCGATCAAATTAGGCCACTATGCAAAAGTAAAGTATGAGCGATCTCTGTTTTCAACTATAGGGAAGATGGTTGATTCTGCATTGCCTTAATGGTGATTATCGTTGCGGGTCTTCTGTTCTGTAGCGCTGCTGCCCATGCAGGATTAATCTTCGTGAAAGAAGGCGGACTCGTATTTATTAAAATGTTTAATATTGATAGTAGCAGCTCTTATATAGTGACCTATCAAAATGGTATTCAATGAGAGGCCGCAGGTAATGGGGGAGGCTTTTGTTCGTACAATAGTGTAATTCATTAGCCTTGCTTCTCAACAGGTATTCTGAGGGTGAATAGCAAAAAGGTAACCAAGGAAATCGTTTATGAAATATCGAATTTTAGTATTACTTATCGCTTTTTTACCAGCTTGTAGCACCCTCGCCCCCGTACCTCTTCAACTCGTCTCCCTTGAAGAGCTCGCTCAACTTGAACAAGAGCAAGCCGCTCAAGTAGCTG
>NZ_LWFZ01000820.1:0-2423 GCF_001635225.1 Oleiphilus sp. HI0086 | reverse complement strand
TTTACAAATGACTTACAATGAACGCTTAAAAAAGGTGACGGATTATTGCATAATGCCGCAACTAATTCTTCAGGATAGACTGAATTCTAAGAGAATAGTAAAGGACGAAGCAGATAATTTAAAGAAATAGTCTATGATGAAAGGTGAATTCTGTATTTACGTCTTTTATCGTACAGCTGTATTATTCTCCGGCTAGGGTGTTGGTGGGGTGTTATTCTTTCGCTTAGCCGGGTTGTTTGTAGAAAATTCTCAGTTCCATTCAAGGTAATCGTTAGTGGCTCACGTACGTGTTTTAAATCATTATTTGCATAGTAAGTTTCTCGTTTTAGGGGCAGTTGAATTTTGCTTGTTGATGTTGGCGGTTGTTGCCGGTGTCGAGTTGCGAAATATGTGGGGTGCCGCGGACGAAGTAAATGTTATTCTGGAGTCACCTAAACTTCAGATGATCTCCTTTGCGGTGGTGTTGAGTGTATGCTCCCTTGCAATGGGGGTTTATACGAGTATCTATATAGAAGGCTTGACCGGGATGGCTTTGCGTACTGTTGTGAGCTATTTCTTCTTGGGTACCGCAAGCTTGACGATACTCTATTACTTGTTCCCTGTTATGTATTTAGGTCGCGGCGTTTTAGCGTTTGCGATCACCTTTTCCTTGATCTTCGTATTAGTGGTAAGGGTACTTTTTTATAAAGTCGTTGATTTGGCTCAGTTAACGCGGCGAGTTGTAATTTTTGGTGCTGGGAACACAGCTGCCAATATTATGGAGCGAATTCAAGCTAGTAAAGATGAGTCAGGGTTTCAGTTATATGGCTGTATGGCTTGTGGGCAAGGTGAGGTGGTTGTAGATTCCAGTTTATTGGTCAATGAACCTGAAGATTGGATGGCCTTTGTTAAGCAGCATAATATTAGTGAAATAGTTGTCGCGCCAGATGAGCGCCGCCGCAGTGAAGGTGGTCAGATTCCTATAGATGCACTGCTGGATTGTAAGCTCAGAGGGGTTCGTGTGACGGACCCTGTTGAGTTCATAGAGCGAGAGCTGTTGCGATTGGAAATTTCAATGCTGCGCCCTGGCTGGGCTTTGTTCTCGGATGGTTTTGTCTATTCTCAAGCGAGAGACATTCTTAAGAAAATATTTGATCTGACGGTAGCTGGGCTTATTCTTTTGCTAGCGTGGCCATTTATGCTGATTACTGCGATAGCCGTTAAGCTAGAGAGCGATGGGCCAATTCTCTATAGTCAGACGCGAGTCGGTTTGAATGGCAAAGAGTTTTCAATTTATAAATTCAGAAGTATGGCTCAAGATGCCGAGAAAGACGGTAAGGCCGTTTGGGCGACTAAAAATGATGCCCGCGTAACAAAAGTTGGGGCGTTTATCAGAAATACGCGTCTTGATGAATTGCCGCAGCTATATAATGTTTTTACCGGTGATATGAGCTTCGTAGGGCCTCGCCCCGAAAGGCCACAGTTTGTAGAAGAGTTGAAAGAGCAAATACCATTTTATGATGCGCGGCATAAGGTTAAGCCGGGGTTAATGGGGTGGGCGCAGTTAAAGTACCCTTATGGTGCTTCGGTTGACGATGCGAGAAACAAGCTGAAATACGACTTATATTATGTTAAGAATCATAGCTTCTTTATGGATGTTTTGATTGTTATTCAAACGGTAGAAGTTGTGTTGTTGGGCAAGGGTGTTCATTAAACTGTTATTGTAGTAATCACTGTGTGTCAAAGCGAACTCGTAAGCAGGGTAGGTTTATTGTGCTAGGGCGAAGAGCTTGTTCGTTTTTAAGATTAGAGTAAGGGCAAAGGGTCGAAGGATGAAAATAAAACTAATTATTTGTTTTGTGTTGGTGGGTTTTCTAAGTGCCTGCTCGACTAAGAATGTTGTGAAGGAGCAGCCTGTTGAAACGAGTATTGGCGTGGTTGAGGAGTATCTATTAGGTGTTGGAGACGCTGTTCAAGTGCGTGTGTGGCGTAATCCAGATTTATCTGTAGACGTACTGGTTCGTCCTGATGGAAAAATATCGGTACCTTTAGCTGGTGATATTGTTGTTGATGGTGTGTCTACAAGTCAGTTGTCTAAAACTATTGAAGACAAACTGAATAGTTATATTCGAAACCCTAAAGTAACGGTGATTGTCTCCAACCCAACGAGTGCGGATTTTATTCATAGAATTCGTGTGACGGGTGCTGTTCAGGAGCAACAGTCAATTCCTTATCGTAAAGGGATTACAGTGCTGGATGTAGTTTTAGAGGCTGGTGGGGTGAGTGTTTTTGCTGATTCTGATAATTCAAAACTTTATCGCCAAACTGCTGAGGGTGCCAAGGTTTACCCTATTTACCTGAATGATATATTAGAAAAGGGAATTTTAGATTCTAACTATACGCTTTATCCTCAGGATATTATTACCGTTCCAGAGAGAGGGTTT
>NZ_LWFZ01000819.1:0-2616 GCF_001635225.1 Oleiphilus sp. HI0086 | reverse complement strand
GAATTATTTTTTTTACGCCAAACACAGACAATCCTATTAATGAATAACCACTACAAACGCATAATATCGTTATATAAAGCTAGAGACATAAGTATCAATATAAATGACACCCCTACTTTTAAACCCAACACCTGCCATTTCTCAGATAGTGGTTCGCCTTTTACAGCTTCGATCAAATAGTAAAAAATATGCCCTCCATCCAAGACAGGAATGGGCAGTAAATTTAAGATTCCTAAGCTTACGCTTAATAAAGCTAGAAAACGCAAAAACTCTTCAGAACCTGACTCGATAGACTCACTTGCTACTTGAGCGATGGTTATCGGGCCACTCAGGTTATCAAGAGAAATTAAGCCCATAATCATCTTCTTGATCGCGTTAAGTGTCATAACACAATCAGCCCAAACTTGTTCACTCGCCTGCATCAGGGATTCAAGAGGACCGTAGCTTATCGTTCTTATCATCTCTTTCGGGTAAGTAAAGGGCTGAACACTGACTCCTAAACGACCAACCGAGGCACCGTCTTCACGTATAAATACTTCTGGTCTAAGTGACAGAGTCTCGACAATAAGCCCATTGTTTTCTCCACTCCTCTCAACCTTAACGACAACATCTTTTTCAGCAGAGACTTTGATTACATCGACAAAAGCAAACCAGTCTTCAATAACTTTACCGCCGGCCTCAATTACTTTATCGCCCGCTTTTAAGCCACCCTGTTCAGCCGGACTATCGGCTAAGACACTCCCCATTACTGCGGGAACAGGCGGCTTTAATGGGTGGACACCTAAGTCCTTAAGCAGTCCATGTGGCTCACGGTCCAACATCCAGTTTTCAACACTTAATGTATAACCATCAGCAGTGTCACTAGCACCAGCCTTAGCGAATAATTCAATATCACCGCTGTCGCCGATACGGTTCACTAAAGCCATACTGACAGAGCGCCAACTCAGAGTATCTCGCCCATCCACCTGAGTTATTTCAAGACCAGGATACAAACCAGCCCTTGCTGCAACGGACTCCTGATCAATTTCACCTATTGTTGGAGTCAAGGCACTGAAGCCAATAATGAACATCAGCCAGTAAGCTGCAATAGCAAATAGAAAGTTCGCGATAGGGCCTGCTGACACTATCGCAATACGCTGCGAGACAGGCTTGCGATTAAAAGCATAAGGAAGCAAAGCGGTTTCTACAGGGGCTTCGCGTTCGTCAAGCATCTTGACGAAGCCACCTAAAGGAATACTAGCAATGGCAAACTCGGTTCCATCCTTGTTTTTCCACATAAAAATCGGGCGCCCAAAGCCTACTGAAAATCGTAGGACCTTGACACCACAACGCTTGGCAACCCAGTAATGTCCATATTCATGGATCGTAACTAGAATACCAAGCGTAATAATTAGCGAGAGTATGGTCTGAATCAGTGTCATTAAATATACTGGCTCATCTTCATTAAGGCCGTTTCTTCTTCATTATTTGCTGTTGAGCTATAACTCTAGCCTCTTCATCAACAGACAATATCTGATTAACTGATGTTATTGGAGCGATTGAGGCATCTTCTAATGTTGACGCAATAATATCAGGGATAGCAGTAAAGGAGACATTACCTTTTAGAAAGGACGCGACAGCAACTTCATTCGCAGCATTTAAGACCGTACACGCAGTACCACCAACATCAAAAGCCTCTTGAGCCAACTTAAGGCAGGGAAAGTTTTCAAGATCAGGCTTTTCAAAGTTTAGTTGAGCAACTTCAAATAAGTCTAATGAAATGGCACCTGAGGCAATTCTTTCGGGCCACGCCAAGCCATAGGCAATTGGTGTACGCATATCGGGGCTTCCCATTTGCGCTATGACCGAGCCATCCAAGTATTCAACCATGGAATGAACAATACTCTCAGGATGAACATGAACCTCGATATCTTTCGGACTGATATCGAACAACCAACACGCTTCGATTAGCTCCAAACCCTTATTCATAAGCGTGGCAGAATCTACTGAGATTTTACTTCCCATCTGCCAGTTTGGGTGTGCGCAGGCCTGTTCTGGCGTCACCGTACTAAGGCGATCACGAGACCACCCCCTGAAAGGCCCACCTGAGGCAGTGAGCAATACACGCTGCACTTCTCGTTCTAAAGACTGGCCACACTGATAGGAACCAGGAAGACATTGAAATATCGCGTTGTGCTCGCTATCGATAGGCAATAGCGTTGCACCTGAACGACTCACCTCTTCCGTAAAGAGCTGGCCAGACATAACTAAGGACTCTTTATTCGCTAGTAAAACTTTCTTACCTTTTCTAGCAGCAGCAAGGTTCGCCTCTAGCCCGGCTGCACCAACGATTGCAGCCATGACGACATCAACATCATCATGTGCGGACACACATTCCAGAGACTCCGCACCTGCCAAAACTTTGATATCAGAAGCATGTTTTAGCAACTCACCCTGCAAGCATTGCGCAGCATCTTCATCCACCATAACCGCAATACTTGGGGAGTGCTTCAAACACAGAGCTAGCATTTGCTCGACACTGCGATGCGCCGTCAGAGCAAATACCCGATACCTGTCTGGGTGCCGACTAATCACGTCGAGCGTGTTTAGACCAATAGAGCCGGTCGCCCCCAAGAC
>NZ_LWFZ01000818.1:0-24903 GCF_001635225.1 Oleiphilus sp. HI0086 | reverse complement strand
ACTGTCACTTGCCGGTATGGCGATACCGGAAGAGCGCTTTGATGAAGTAGCTGAAATCGTCAATGGCTTTCCCGAGATTGCTCACAACTACAAACGGACTCACGAATTGAATATGTGGTTTGTGATTGCAACTGAGGAACAGGAAGGTAAAGGGCGAGTGATCGAAGAAATTGAACGTCAGACAGGATTTAAGGTCTACGACATGCCGAAGAAGGAGGAGTTCTATGTTGGATTCTATCTCGACCTCGAATGATTTTTATCGCCCTCAAGCGGAGGACTTACCTATGGAGGAGGAAGAAAACTACTCACTATCGAGTATAGATCGCGAGTTGATCGTCTTGACTCAGGAGGGTTTGCCTCTTGCCCCACGACCTTATCATGTGCTGGGTTTGATGTTGAATATATCTGCCGATGAGGTGATGGCGCGTCTGCAACGTATGTTAGATAAAGGGATTATTCGAAGAATCGCTGCAGTACCCAATCACTACAAACTGGGCTTTAAAGTAAACGGTATGACTGTGTGGGATGTGTCCGACGAAAAGGTGAGTGAATTAGGACAAGCTTTGGGCGATTTATCCTTTGTTAGTCACTGTTATCACAGGCCCCGCCACTTACCGCTATGGAGGTATAACCTCTTTGCCATGGTTCATGGTAAAACTAAACAAGAAGTTGCGAAATATATAGAGCAGATCAATCAGCTATTGGGTGATGACTTACGAGCGAGCGATGTGCTCTACAGTACCAAAATATTAAAAAAGACCGGTCTACGAATCGGTCAGAGAGAAGCGCCACCTAGCGCTAAAAAGACCTGAACAGAGACCAATAGAATAAGGCGAAGTGCCATGTTTAGAATTAGCCAGTACATGAAAATTCTGCACGATCAAACGCCATTAGGGCCATTGCGAAAGCCGCCAGGCCCCGTCGTTATCTGGAACCTGATTCGGCGTTGTAACCTAACCTGCAGACATTGTTATTCCATTTCGGCAGATACTCACTTTCCAGGCGAACTAAGCACCGAAGAAGTCTTTACCGTGATGGATGATTTAAAGGCTTACGGTGTGCCTGTCTTGATTCTTTCAGGTGGGGAGCCTTTGCTTCGGGACGACATCTTTGAAATTGGAAAAAGAGCGAAAAGCATGGGCTTTTATGTTGGCTTGTCGAGCAACGGTACCCTAATCGACGAAGACAACATTAAGAAAATAGCTGAAGTTGGTTTTAATTATGTCGGTGTCAGCATCGACGGCTTGCGTGAAAATAATGATGAATTTCGCCAGATGCAGGGTGGTTTTGATGCGGCCTTAAACGGAATTAAACTCTGTCGAGAGAACGGTATTAAAGCTGGCTGGCGCTTTACACTGACGGAACAAAACAGTGACGATTTAACTGCGCTGCTCGATATAATGGACGAGCATGGCGTAGAGAAGTTTTACTTATCCCACCTTAACTATTCCGGCCGTGGTAAGCGCAACAGTAAGCGTGATGCCTATTTTCAGACAACGCGTGAAGCTATGGATCTGCTATTTGACCGAGCCTGGAATGATGTTGTTTCTGGCAAGGTGACTGAATATGTTACCGGGAACAATGACGCTGACGGTGTTTACCTACTTCAGTGGGCTGAAAAGCGTTTTCCAGAACGTGCGCCACTGTTAAGAGAGCACCTTGAACGCTGGGGGGGTAATTCTTCAGGAATTAATATTTCCAATATCGACAACTTGGGAAATGTTCACCCCGATACTTTCTGGTGGAGTCATCACATGGGTAATGTCAAAGAACGCCCGTTTTCAGATATTTGGCAAAATACCGACGATGAATTAATGCTGGGGCTACGCATGAGTCCACGTCCTATTGAGGGACGTTGTGCCAAATGTGATTACTTTGCGATATGTGGTGGTAATACTAGGGTGCGAGCTTTCAGTAGTGATGGTGAATATTGGGGAGAGGACCCGGGCTGCTATCTGGATAATCAGGAAATTGGTTTGTCAGAAGACGATATTGATGGTGCCGAGGCAGTTAATACGCACTTGCTTGAAAGTACAAACGCTACACCTCAGGCTGTTTAGGAGAGGCTTATGAATCAAGATAATTTTTCCAATGCTGGCCTAAAACGCCCACAAGAATTGTTTGCTAAAGGTTCTGAAAATAGACGACCTTTTCTACCCGGAGAAGTTGCTCTGATCGGCGCCGGACCGGGTGATCCTGAACTGTTAACCATAAGGGCTCATCGCTTAATCAAGCAGGCTGACTGTGTTATTTATGACCGCTTGGTCAGTGCTGAAGTGATGGAATTAGTGTCGCCCAGGGCAGAGTGTATTTATGTGGGTAAGAAAAGTGCCGACCATGCTTTGCCCCAAGAGCAAATAAACCAGTTGATTGTCGAAAAAGCGATGAGCGGCAAGAAGGTTGCTCGTCTTAAAGGCGGTGACCCTTTTATCTTTGGTCGTGGTGGTGAAGAGGTTCAGGAACTGTTGGATGCGGGGGTTGCTTGCCGAGTCGTCCCAGGTGTTACCGCTGCTTCAGGTTGTACGACTTATTCCGGCATTCCATTAACTCACCGGGATTTTGTTCATGGTTGCACTTTTATCACGGGCCATCTTCAGGATGATACGCTGGATTTACCTTGGCAGGCTTTGGCACGTGAAGATCACACTGTTGTGATTTACATGGGTATTAAAACATCACCAATACTGTCTAGAGAGTTAATTAATAACGGCTTGGCCGAAGACATGCCGGTTGCCCTAATCAGTAACGGCACCACAGAGAATCATCGAACCTATCGAACCAATATTTCAGATTTGCCAGAATTTGTTCTAGCGAACCAAATCAAGCCGCCAACACTGATTGTTATTGGCCGAGTGGTAAATGCTTTGGATACCGAAGGTTTTGATCAGGCTACTTTGCTTGATGAAGCCTCCAGGCATGAACAGATGATGACTAAGGTAGGTTGATTGTGAGACAGCTGTTATTTCTCTTAAGTCTATTTTCCTCGTTTGCTATTGCAGGCTCACCGGAGCTCGCGTCTGAGCCCGAAGTAAATATCAATAGCAGAATGGGGCAGGAGCTATACCAAACTCATTGTCAGGCCTGTCATGGTGAGAATCGTTTGGGTGCAATGGGTCCGGCTTTACTTCCTGGGAACCTCAAGCGCTTGAGAAAAAATAAAGCGCTAGGTGTCATTAAAAATGGCCGCGTAGCGACGCAAATGCCAGCATTTATGAGTACGCTTAATGACGCGGAAATCGAAGCTTTGGGTGATCTGATCTATACGCCTTTGAAAGAGATGCCGAAGTGGGATTTGAGTGATATTAATCAGTCTCAAAAAGTCTTTTTCAAGCCTGGCGACTTAGGTGAAAAGCCGGTTTTTGAAGCCGATATGATGAACTTGTTCATTGTCGTTGAGCTAGGTGATCATCATGCAACGGTTTTGAATGGTGATACATTTGAGCCTATCCATCGTTTTAAAACCCACTTTGCCTTACATGGTGGGCCAAAGTATTCACCTGATGGTCGCTTTGTTTACTTTGCTTCACGTGATGGCTGGGTGAGCAAGTTTGATATCTATAATCTAAAGATTGTTTCTGAAGTCAGGGTGGGGATTAATACACGTAACCTCGCTGTATCGAGTGACGGCCGCTATGCCATGGCGGCGAATTACCTTCCGAATAACTTGGTGATCCTGGATACCAAAGATCTGTCTCCCATTAAGGTGATTGATGTTAAGGATAAGGATGGTAATACGTCGCGCGTCAGTGCTGTCTACAATGCACCGCCAAGAAATAGCTTTATTGCTGCCTTAAAAGATATAAAAGAGGTTTGGGAAATAAACTATGAAGACAAACCTCCTGCCGGTTTCGTTGGTTGGGAGCATAGCTATCACAAAGAAGCGGGGGACGTTGTTACACCTGAACCTTTCCCGATTCGAAAGGCCAAAGTGTCAGCCTATCTAGATGACTTCTTTTTTAACCAGGACTATAGCTTACTCTTCGGTGCCTCACGTGAAGGCGAGGGGATTATCGTCTCGCTAGATGCCCGCAAAGAAATTGGTGAGCTAGATGTCCCGGGTATGCCGCACTTGGGGTCAGGGATTACTTGGGATTATCAAGGCAAAGAAGTGATGGCAACGCCGAACCTAAAGGACGGAAAGGTCAGCATTATCGATATGGATAACTGGCAGACAATTAAGCATATCGAAACAAAAGGGCCAGGCTTTTTTATGCGTAGCCATGAGAAGACACCTTATGCCTGGGTCGATGTTTTCTTTGGTCCAAACAAAGACCTTATGCACGTTATCGATAAATCGACATTGGAGATTGTTAAAACACTGCAGCCTATTCCCGGCAAGACGGCGGCTCATATTGAATTCACCAAAGATGGTCGCTATGCCCTGATGAGTATTTGGGATATGGACGGTGCGTTGATTGTCTATGATGCGCAAACGCTTGAGGAAGTGAAACGCTTGCCGATGACGAAGCCTTCGGGGAAGTATAATGTCTTTAATAAAACCACTTACTCCCGTGGCACGAGTCATTAACATGATACTTTAAAGGGCGATGAGCATGAGATTCAGATCTTTAATATTAGGCAGTATTGCAACCATTGTGATCCTGCTAAGTGCTCAGCTCGCCTATGTATTAATTGCCTCTTATATCGGTCAAGCTGCTTCAAACTCCACATTAATTGGTGAACACAAAGACCTGATGTGGTTCTTTCTCAGCATATGCTCATATGCGCTAAGCTTCTTTTTGGGTGGTTTTATTACATCCTTAATGGAGAGCGGTGCGCCCGTGCTGAATGCCGTAACGGTAGGGTTTATCGTCGCCATGTTATCAATGCTTAGTGTTGGCGACCTTAGTGTGCTTAATACTCGGGCATTGATCATGGTGTTCTTCGGCGTCGCATTCGCCTTTCTTGGCGGCGTTTGGGGCGCGGGAGTCTTTGCTAGAAAGCTAGTCTGATTTTTTTCCGTTTGCTGTTCACAACCTGTAACCCCTTAGCTTTGCTTATAGGGTTACACCCCCCCTCTCTATTTTTGTCTAGTACTAGCCTGCCAACGAGCCGGAGAGGGTGTAGCCAACAGGTTGGTTGAGACTATGGTTCTGACCCGATTGAAGCTGTGTGGCTTGTTTAAGCCTTTCTAATTCTCTGTTGTCATTTTAACTCACGGGTGTCATTTAGACTTCTTTAAAGTGTTGTCATAATGAAGGTTTATCAGAAAAATAACAATAAAAACAATGATCTATATCCTGGTACGGTATTTGTAATAGCTAAGTCGTGAGCTTGTTTTTCTGTCCCAATAATTGAATGTCAGAAAAGCATATCAAGGAGGAGGGTTCACATTACAAGTGGGGTGACCGTCAAGGGTATACCGGGTTTTCAAAGGCTCGGTAGCCGTTACTCAAAGCGGCGCAAGAGATAAAAACAGGAGGCAAACATGGCTGATAACTTTACCAAAGGAATGGCCCGAAATATTTATTATGGTGGTGGGGTGTTCTTCTTCCTGCTGCTTGTCGGGCTGACCTTTGACACAATGCGGATATTGCCGGAGCGAGATCATCGGGAAAATATTACCGAAGCTGTCGTGAAGGGCAAAGAAATATGGGAAAAGAACAATTGTATCGGTTGTCACAGTTTGATGGGGGAAGGGGCTTACTTTGCACCTGAACTTGCAAATGTATTTGATCGATATGGTGCCGGTGATGAGGCGGTATTTGAAAGCTTCATGCAAAACTGGATGGCGATTCAGCCATTAAATGTTCCAGGTCGCCGTCAAATGCCTCAGTTCCATTTATCAGAAGAGGACGTACATAACGTTTCTCAATTCCTGATCTGGACCTCGCGCATTGATGACAATGACTGGCCACCGAATAAGCAAGGTTAGGGAGTTGCTATGAAATACGAATCGCAGAGTGTTGCAAAAAACTATTTTATTTTCGCCATGGTTCTGTTCGCAGGTCAGGCGGTATTCGGGCTCATTATGGGTCTTCAATATATCGTTGGTGACTTTCTAGCAGGTGCTATTCCGTTTAACGTTGCACGTATGGTGCACACGAACTTGCTCATCGTTTGGCTATTATTTGGCTTTATGGGAGCAACTTACTACCTTGTCCCAGAAGAGAGTCAAACTGAACTGTATAGCCCCTTGCTTGCCAAAATCCTGTTTTGGGTGTTTGCCGCAGCCGGCGTTGCGACCATTCTAGGTTATTTGCTAGTGCCTTATAGCACCTTGGCAGATATTACTTTTAATGAACTCTTACCGACCATGGGGCGAGAATTCCTTGAACAACCGACGATTACTAAAATTGGTATTGTCATCGTTTGTCTCGGGTTCATCTTCAATGTAGGTATGACCATCCTTAAGGGCCGCAAAACAGTGATCAACATGGTATTGATTACAGGTCTGATTGGTTTGGCAGTGTTCTTCTTATTCTCTTTCTATAACCCAGGTAACTTGGTTCTTGATAAGTTCTTCTGGTGGTGGGTTGTTCACCTATGGGTTGAAGGTGTTTGGGAATTGATCATGGGTGCTATTTTGGCTTATACCTTGATCAAAGTGACTGGCGTTGACCGTGAGATAATAGAGAAGTGGTTGTATGTGATTATTGCTTTAGCACTGATTACCGGCCTGATAGGAATGGGGCACCACTACTTCTGGATCGGCCCGGGTGAGTACTGGTTGTGGCTGGGTTCTATCTTCTCAGCGCTTGAACCAATTCCTTTCTTCATGATGGTTGTGTTCGCATTCAAGATGGTTCGTGAACGTCGTCATGAGCATGGCAACCAGATAGCATTGACTTGGGCTTTAGGTACTTCGGTAATGGCGTTCTTGGGCGCAGGTGTATGGGGCTTCATTCATACGCTAGCACCGGTGAACTATTTTACACACGGTTCGCAGATTACTGCAGCTCACGGACATCTAGCATTCTTTGGGGCTTACTCAATGATTGTGATGACGATAATGTCCTATTCAATGCCAATTATGCGTGGTCGCCCTCACGGCAACTGTGAAAGAGCACAGAGATTGGAGCGTATGTCGTTCTGGACAATGTGTATCGCAATGTGCGGTATTACTTTGGCATTAACAGTGGCGGGCGTCTGGCAGATTATTCTCCAGCGTTTACCAGATGACGCAAATGCTCTGAGCTTTATGGCAACTCAAGAACAACTTCATCCTGTCTTCTGGGTACGTTTGTTCTTCGGTGTGATGTTCACTACAGGTGTAGGCATGTTCTTCGCAAGCTTCTTTGTTGGCGATAAGCAAGGTCTAGTTATCCCTGAGGGTGAGCAAAGAGCAGCTTCATAAGTGAAGTGCAAGTTGGCTGAACTTAGAACTTAGGAATAAGCTTAGCCAGCTATATTGACCCCACTTAGGTGCAGTCAGATATTTGGGCTGCACCTTACTCCATAACCATAATCTATGATGTTTAATCAGGTGTTAGATGGAAGAGTTAGTTGGTGAATTTTGGCATCGATTTGTTACGCGACAAGCTTCAACTGAGTTTGAAGATGCGCGCGTAGATTTAGTCGAATTGAGTGCTCAGTTAGCACCCTTTTACCGTGCTCTCGGCGGAAGCCCAGGCAAAGTGATAGAAGGTGCAATGGGACGCGAGCTGAAATTTCGTCGTAGACTGATTCAACGTATGGCGGGGACGCATAAGCGAAGTGAATTGGCATGGCAGGATGAACGTAGTCTGCGTTTGCCAACATCACATGCCTTATTTGAAGACAAAGCTTTAAACGAAGATTTATATTTCTGGTTGACGGCCTTGGCCGCTCAACTACCGAAAGTGACGCACTGGTTTACCGATAACCAGCAAGCGACGCTAGAGATCCTAAAGTCAAAACCGGGGTTAAGAGAGCGGTATTTCCGCCTTGTCGACGCGGTTTTGCCTTTGCGACCTCCTTTGGAAAAATTACAGGGTGAAAGACTTGATCGCGAGCTTGCGATACATCAAGCACTAAAAGACCCAGGGAGCGTCGAAACACTCCCGAAAGCGCCGGGCGACCCTTTCCCGATTAGCCTATGGCTCTACCCAGAACCGATTCATGGGGTTAGTGTTGCACCGATTGAAGAAGATGAAGAAGAGCTGCCAGCTGAAAGCAGCGGTGCCCAGACTGAGAAAGTTCGTGGCCCGCGTAAAGATGCTCAGCGCACCGATGATGCCAAGAAGACCGATGGCTTATTAATCTTTATGCTCGATAGCTTATTCAGCTGGACGGAGCATGTTGATCTAGACAGACCTCAGGAAGAGGATGTAGACGATGATGCCAGTTCCGTTGCAGAAGATCTGGATATTATTACGCTTTCTCGTAAGCGCCGGGCTGGCGCAGCTAAGATCAAGTTCGACCTGGATTTACCCGCCCCGCATAACGATGATTTAGCCATTGGTGATGGCATACGCCTTCGTGAATGGGATTACAGAAAGTCTGTCTATATTGAAGACTTTTGTTTATTGCAGCCCATGCTAGCGGATGACGCCGAGCCAAGTGGCGTTCCTGGTCACTTAACTAAAACTGCAAACCAGCTCAGGCATCGATTCAGCGCTTTGAAATTTCAACAGCATTGGCTTCGCCGTCAGCCTTTAGGTAGCGAGCTGGATCTGGATGCCTGTATCGAATCTATTGTTGAGCCTGATACTAATACAGGCAATGACAACTTTTATAAGCACCGTAAAGAAAGCCAACGAGATATTTCCTGCTTGTTATTAGCGGATTTATCTATGTCGACTGATTCGGGAATCAACTCAAATCAGCGTGTGATAGATATTATTCGAGATAGTATCACCTTGTTTGCCGAAGCCTTGAGCAGTGCAGGGGACCCTTTTGCAATCTATGGATTTTCCTCCATCAAGAACAAACAAGTTCGATATAACCTGTTAAAAAACTTCTCTGAACCTTATGGCGATGCCGCACGTGGCCGAATTCTTGAAATCAAGCCGGGATTTTATACGCGAATGGGCGCAGGTATTCGTCAATCAACTGAAGTGTTAAAAACACAAGCAACTCAAAAGCGCCTCATGTTGATTGTTTCAGACGGCAAGCCAAATGATATTGATCACTACGAAGGCCGTTACGGAGTAGAGGATACTCGTAAGGCGGTTCAGGAGGCCAAGCAGCAGGGCTTGCAACCATTTTGTATTACCATCGATGAAGATGGAAACGATTATTTACCTTACCTTTTTGGTGATCATGGTTATGCAGTGATTAGTGATACTGCGCGTTTACCTGCATTGCTGCCAAAAATTTACTTGAACCTTACAGGTCTATCGTAAGACGACAAGGGTCAAGCTTTTTAAATGGAGAACGACATGCCAACGAATTATCTAGCGCAGGGAAATGAAGTTGTTATCTTCGAGCACGCCGCCAACAATAATTTGCCGGTTTTGATTAAGGGACCTACAGGTTGTGGTAAAACCCGATTTGTTGAGCACATGGCCAAGAAACTTGATCGGCCTTTATACACGATTGCCTGTCATGATGATCTAAGCGCAACAGACTTGGTAGGTCGACACTTAATTGGCAAAGACGGAACCTATTGGCAGGATGGCCCGCTTACCAGGGCGGTGCGAGAAGGCGGTATTTGTTATTTAGATGAAGTCATTGAAGCACGGAAAGATACTACGGTTGTGCTTCACCCACTGTCTGACCACCGTCGCGTTTTACCTGTAGAGCGTACGGGCGAAGAAATTATTGCTCATCCTGACTTTATGTTGGTGATCTCTTATAACCCTGGCTACCAGAACGTAATGAAGGGGCTGAAGCCAAGTACCCGCCAACGCTTTGTTGCGATGGAGTTTGAATACCCCTTGGCAGAACGGGAAACGGTAATCATCTGTCAGGAATCCAATATCGACAAAGATACCGCCAAGAAGCTGGTTAGCCTGGGTGGGGATTTACGTCGCCTAAAAGACTATGACTTGGAAGAAGCGGCATCGACCAGGCTGCTGATTTATACCGCCAAGATGATTAAGTCAGGGCTGAATGCTCGCGAGGCGTGTTTATCGTGCTTGGCTCAACCTTTAACCGACGAGACCGAAACTCTGGCTGCCATTGAACTCTTGGTCATGACCTATTTCTAGGGCGCTAGCGAAAATAAACCTATGAGCATTGAGCAGGAAGTAAGTGCAGGGAAACATGTTCCCGGTGATATCGCTATATGGGTTCTGGTCTTTGCAGAGTTATTTGAATTTGGCTTGTTCTTTATCCTCTATATCGTTGCCAAAGTTCATAACCCGGAGCTATTCAAAACCGGCCCCTTAAGTCTTAATACCAGCGCCGGTATTTTGAATACCTTTATTTTACTGACGAGTAGTTACTTTATTGCCCGTTCAGTAAGAGCGATTCGCCTTGATAAAGCGCAAGAGAGCCGACGTTGGATATGGCTAACCTTAGCGTGCGCAGTGGGATACTGCCTAGTGAAAGCTTGGGAGTATAAATTTAATGAGCTTAACGGCATTGGAGTCGAAACTAATCTCTACTTTAGCGTTTATTACTACCTGACCTTCAATCATCTGCTGCATGTGTTTTTTGGGATGGCTGGTTTGCTGTGGGTACTAACCAGGTCTTACTTTGGGGCGTATTCTGCTAAGCAATATGCGGGTTTGGAGGCAGGTGCGTGTTACTGGCACATGGTTGATTTAGCCTGGATTATTATTTTTCCACTGATCTATGTGATGAGATAGCGATGATTCTACCTCTACCAAGCAAAAGGCACTTACTGCGAATTTGGCTGGCTTTACTGGCTTTGACCTTACTAAGCGTATTGACTGCTGAAACAGCGGACTTCGGTCAAATATCAGTGGTAATTGTCTGTGTTATTGTCACATTAAAAGGGCGGTTGGTGATCGATGAGTTCATTGGTTTGCGTCATGCACACCCGAAAATCAGGAAGGTCATGCTGGGGTACTTTTACTTGATCCCTACTTTAATTGTTTTGGGAGTGATATTTCCGGGAGTGATCATTTCACTCACCTCCTTAAACTAGTCTTTAAGTAAAGAGAGCTTTAATGACTAAAGTCTGTATAAATTCAGAGCCAGAAAAGTCATCGTCCCTACCGGGCGACTTTGCCATTTGGATTTTTATCCTTGCAGAGCTGGGCGTATTTTCGATCTTGTTCATCGCCTATGCCTTTGCTCGAGTATTCAACCTGGAGATGTTCGCTGAGGGGCATCAACACCTTAACCAGCTAGCAGGCATGATTAATACGATTGCCCTAATCACAAGTAGCTATTTTGTCGTCAGGGCTGTTATTGCAATTAAAGAAGGCAAGTCAAACGTCTGCTCTAGATGGATTAACTGGGCACTCCTTGCTGCCTTAGTCTATGTAGGCGTGAAGATGTGGGAGTATACCGAGACCATCGGTGCAGGATATTCTTTGCATACCAATACCTTCTACATGTTTTACTTTTTGCTGACCTTCTTCCACTTCGCCCATGTGCTCTTAGGTATGGTGATTCTGATTGTGGTATCGAAGAAGGCGAAAAACGGAGACTATAGCTCAGAAGATCACACGGGTGTAGAGACCGGTGCTTCATACTGGCATATGGTGGATTTGCTTTGGATTATTTTATTCCCACTCGTTTATGTGATTCATTAAGGAGTCAGAATCAATGAATGACATTAAAAGGGTAACGCTGGTATGGGGAGTGCTGACGCTTATTACGATCCTCGCCTCTTTGATTGGTAGTTCAGAACAAACAGGTGTGTGGATAGTTTTGGGCTCTATTCTTATGTTGATATTAAAAGGACAGCTAGTCGTCGATCACTTTATGGGGATGCGTGAAGTAATCAAACAATGGCGCTTGATTATGTCAGCGTACTGCATAGTGATCGGAGCGTTTGTCTTTTTAGCGTATTGTCTGAGTATATTTTTATAGTGAAAGTGCCCCTTGGGGCTCTTTCACTACTCTACTGCTCTGTTTCACAATAATGCGCACATAGTTTCTTGAATAAGGGTAGTGATAACAAGCCCAAACCGCCTAGCGCATACATATACATCGCTAAGTATTTGGTAAAGTTGTCGCCATCCAGTCCAACAACGGCTGCAAAGATGATCATTAGCGTCGATACAATGATTATAAATTTACTCATAATGTCCTCCTTGTCTCTCGGAAGCTTAAGAGAGCAATTGGCTCTACTTTCTCATTAAATAGTTTCTATAAGAATAGTTAGAGATTTTGATCTGATCAAATAAGAAAGGGGCGAATTTTTGAGCCCAGAGCTGAAAGGTACGCTGTGATTTTCGCGGCTAAGGCTACCGAGGCTTTACTCAGCGCCAGGGGCTGGGCGTGGAAGGTCAGTACGTGCAACTTTTGTGTCAGCCATTTCTTTCAATACGAATCCGCTCGTAAAAAAGAAAAAGGATGAGGAAGCAAAACTCGCTTTATAGACCTTAGACAAATCACCAAAGAAAATCAGTAGAATCAGAACACAAATCACTGCAGATACGAAACAAAAAAGGCTAGAGATTCTGGATGTTCTTCTTAGAAAACCCATTTTATCTTGATCTGGCATAAGNGTCTCGTAGCGGTAAAAATATGAATAGACATGGACTAAGTTAAAGGCCCAAATATACGCGGCTTGAGCAGAAAAATATATCTTAGCTAGCTTATTGTGGGGTAGGCTTGATCTCAATCAATATCGAATGTTTACTTCAAAGCGCTTAGCTCAGGTCACAGACAATGAATAAACTTTTTATAATCGGTCTGCCTAGAACGGGTACGACGAGTATTAGTGTTGCTCTATTAGCGCATAATTATAAGGTAGCGCATACCGCCTATACTAAACGTGCATTTGAATTGGCCGATGTGGTTTCAGATGCGCCATGCTTTTGTGACTATCAAGAGCTAGACCTGCTCTTTCCCGGTTCTAAATTCGTTTACTTAGATCGAGAATTAAATGTCTGGTTACCCTCGATTCAGCGCTTGCTTCATAAGATGCAAGCAAACTTGGAACTCAAGACAGGTCACTTTAACCCCGTACTTAAACGTAGCTTCCACAAAACCTTCGCCTTGCTCGATACAGAAGACCCGATTGCTGAGTCTCATTTAGAAAACTGCTATAGGCAACATCAACAAGAGGTGTTTGACTATTTCTCGGCTAGATCAGATCTACTAAAAATAGATATCAGCAAGCCCAAAAGCTTAGCGACATTGCTAGGTTTCTTAGGTACCTCAACAGAGGGCTGTGGTGAATTTCCTAGACTAAATGTGGGTAAACAGGTAGATAGCTGGAAAGAGTTCAAACATGCTAACAAAGTAAACCCTAATAGTGCGGGCAAGGAACATAGAAAATTCTTTGATTACGTATAGCGCTGTAACATGTTATTTTCCAGCTTAATAATTTCTCATTACTAAGCCAAACTCGAAATAAGGTTATCCAAAGTATGGAGTCACTCCCTATAGCAGAAATAATATTGATATCATTTCTCATGATATTTGCAGTACACCAAATTAGCCGAGTCGTTATTGGAGAAAATGCGGATACTTATCCTTCAGGCATCCTTATCGCGGGAGGTCTATTCTATGTGGCGACAAACGATATATCTTCAGGTATCGCTGCAAGTCTTTCAGCCGCTGCAGGGCATTACTTAAGCGTTTTCCTTTGTAAACGGTTCAATTGGCACGAGAAGAATAAACCTTAATGTTCTTTAGTTAGCGCTCTTCCAGTAATAATTGTAAAAACCAGGAAACCGCCGAAGACGTTGGCAATAAATCAAATCAGCCCTTTTGCATTATCTAGGATGTTCAAAAGAGAGGGGCGGTTTTCTGATGGAAGCTATATAGAATTGAGTCGAACACTGCTGATTCAGATCGAATATTTTCTTATTTCTCTTAATGGTCTATCTTTATAAGGTTAAGGGGTAAACTAAAGGCTTAAAATATTATCCTTCACTGAACATAACAGCTTGTAGTAAGGTATTTTACACTTGCCTTTAGTAGAAGATGGTCATGATTTTATAAGGTCAAAATATGTGAAATTCATTATATCTCTATACGTATTTCTTGTTATAGCTTCGGTCTCTCGAGTTGAGTCTAATGAATTGAGGTTTCGTAGAGTATAAGTTTGTATTGAATTTGCTTAATTTTTTTTTGATGTAAGAGTTTCTTTTTTATAGGTGCTTATTATGAAATTTACGTTAAAAAAATTAGCCGCTGTAGGGGTTTTAGCATTAGGTTCGATGTCAGCAAATGCAGCCATCGTTACGGAAACTTGGGTTACTCAGGTTGCACAGAGTGACGTGACCGGGCTTAATGTCGGCGATTCATTATCATGGTCTTTTACATTCGATAACGAAGGGACTCGGGCGAGTACATTTTATGATGATGGAACTCCAACGTATACGTATTGTAACGCGCTGGATGGAAATGCTGATGGAGCTTGTTCAATTGAATGGACTTTGTTTGGAATTAATTATGCGGATTTGATTAGTTACGACGACTCGGACTGGCAGGCTAGTATTGATTATCATCTGGCCACCGAAAATATGGTTGAATACGACCGCGGTATTCGTGAGGCGAGGGTTTCAATCACTGAATTCGGTTTGTCAACAATTAACGTAAAGGAAGGTGGATCTGAAATAAATATCAGTACGTGGGCCGAAGGCACTGGACCATTTGGAACCGGACCGGGTAGCCCAACGATATCGGCTGAAACTTACCTTTACCAGGTTTCAGATCCACAGCAGTATTTCTTAGCAAACACCAGAATGACGGTCACGTCAGTCACCTCGGTTTCAGTACCTTTAATCGATGTTCCAGAACCTGCTACGCTTTCGCTTCTTGGTTTGGGTTTAGTAGGCTTAAGCTTTGCTCGTAGACAAAAGAAGTCCTAATTCTATCTAAGCCTGAAGTACACTATTGTTGCCAGCACTTAAGGAAATCACCCAGAACTAAAGCTATCTCACTTGAGATGGCTTTTTTTCTGCTCATAAAGCTGATGAATTTTCTCAAAGTACTTTTCGATAGTTTTACGGGTTGCCTTGATATGAAATCAGTTAAAAATCAGAGCCTGTTTCTATCCTACCTATAAAAGTTTTATTGCTTTGTCACTCCTCTGTTTTGGAGTCGAGCTTTTCCAAGCATCACCTTATTCTCATCCGGAAGATAGTGTACTCTAAGCGCAAATTAATGATTGGAAATGGCTAGACCTAATGAACGCAAAACGAGCAGATACGATTGTCGTACTGGACTTTGAGACGAGTGGCTTATCTCCTGATATGGGAGAACGTGCGATAGAAATTGGTGCAGTGCTGATTGAAGGTGGGGAGATTACAGATAGCTTTCAATCCCTAATGAACCCCGGTATTCGCATCAGTGCTTTTATTGAAGATTATACCGGTATTAGCAATGCAATGTTGAGCAAGGCGGCTCCCTGTGAAGAGGTGATGAAGCGCTTTAATGATTTTATTGCCGGGCATAACCTAGTCGCTCATAACGCCTCTTTTGATAAACGCTTTCTTGATGCTGAACTATCACGAGTTTCTTGCTCCTATCCGGGAGACTTTGCCTGTTCTTTGCTCGCTTCTAGGCGTATTTTTCAGGATGCGCCGAATCATAAGTTAGGAACTTTGGTTCAGTATGCGAACCTTGATACTGTTAGCTCAATCTCATCGGGTAGTTTTCACCGTGCCTTGTATGATTCAGAGATGACTGCCAAGCTGTGGTTAGCTATGTTAGAGGATATTGGTGAGCGCTACGGTATTTATGATTTACCGTTCTCTTTTATTCAGCAGCTTAGCAAAGTGCCTAAGAAGTCGGTGCATAAGTTTATAGAGAAGCACAGGGCTTAGGAACGAATCGTTATATTAAAAAGCAGGAGTTAGCAATGAGTTATAAGTGTATTTCAGTTCCGCAAGCCAGGTCTTTAATGAGGGAGAAGGCGTGTTCTTTGGTGGATATTCGAGACCCCGCTTCATTTGCTTCAGGAAATATAGAAGGCTCGGTTCATATTTCGAATGACAATGTACAACAGTATTTATCTGACATGGATAAAGAAAAGCCACTAATTGTGGTTTGCTATCACGGCAACAGTAGTCAAGGCGCGGCTGAATTTTTCGCCAGTCAAGGCTGTAGAGAAGTGTATAGTCTTGATGGCGGTTTTGTTGAATGGCAGCAAGGCGATTAGATCTAAGCTACTGCTTTATCACCCTTCAATCACTTAACTGAGCCCGGGTAATCGAAGACTAAGGATACGTATTAATCTTTGATAAACTTTACATCTATATTCAGTAAACACCGCTCGTCTCAGACGTCGAGCTAATAGCTAAGCGTGCAATTTCTTAGGATTGCCAAAACAACACAGCAATGACTACCGACTTAGTCAAAATTATTTCGAAAAGTTAAGGCTTTGCTATCAGCATCTAATAAGGCTAATCTTATATAGTGAAGCTTATTAATTTAATCGTAGAAGAGTTCGGCTCTTATGCCGACCGATAACGCTGATTATAAAAATGATAATAATATTCAAGTTAATATTACTACTGGTTGCAAGTAGCTTTAGCGCACAGGCTTTGAGTGATTATGTGCTGGTAAATCGGCCTGAATCAGTTAATGACAAACGCTATGATTACGCACATGATTTGTTGCAAATGGTTCTCGATGAGACTCAAGACGACGATTCAAAAAGTGTTGTAAAACACGCAACGCTTATAATGAACCGTAATCGTCTACTGTTATCGTTGAAAGAGGGTAAAGAGCTTCATGTCGTTGCCGAAGCGCCCAAAACTGCTTGGGTCAGCGAATTGCACGTCGTAAGAATTCCCATACGAAAGGGAATACAGGGCTATCGCCTCTTTTTCATTAATAAGCAAGACCAGAGCAAACTGTCAGCACTTAAGTCTTTCGAAGAGTTTAAAGCTATACCCACTGGTTCAGGAAAAGGTTGGTCGACGACTAGAGTGTTGAGAGAGGCAGGGTTTAATGTTGTTGTGGGAAACAACTATGAAGGCCTGTTTAGTATGTTAGAGCTCGGTAGATTTAAAACCTTTGGTCGTGGTATTAATGAAATTGAGGCCGAGTACTTAGCTCAAAAAGAGGCGCACCCTAATCTAGCAATCGACACGGAACTAATGCTTCATATCCCCTTGCCAACCTATTTCTTTATTAGCCCGAAACGACCAGAGCTTGCGAAGCGCATTGAACGGGGTTTGTGGCGCCTAATCGAAAATGGCAAATTTGAAGCATACTTTTTAGCTCACCACCAAGCGCTAATAGATAAGTTTCGGCTGAAAGAGCGCAGAAGGTTTTCTATTCCCAACCCCAATTTGAGTAAAGCCGACCCGCTTGATAATGCTGAACTATGGCATAAATTTTAATGAAGAAAACAGCGTTGTAGGTATAGGGCTCATTACCAAGAAAAGGCATATTGTTGATGCTGTTCCTTTTCGTTATTCAGGCCAATATGAACACCTAATAGCCTTACTTTCTTACCATCGCCCCTTGATATTGCCTCATGTAACAGGCAGATAAACATCGCTTCATTGTAGTCACTAAATGTATATTCTTTTGTTGTTTGATGAAAGTCACTGAACTTTACTTTAACGCCTAGCTTCTGAATGCCTCTTCCCGGCAAATGCTTTGCAGCACGCTGTTTTAACTCGGGCAACAACCTTGATACTAAAATCGCTTCAAGTGAAGACGGGTCGTCAATGTCTTCAGGGAAGGTTAGCTCTACACCCACTGACTTCCTTGTTCGGTGAGTTATTACTGAGCGCTCGTCTTGTCCATGGCAACGTTGCCAAAGTAAATGGCCTAGTCTTCCGAAGTTATGTAGTAGTGTTTGTTGGTCAAAAGCCTTTACATCTTTTCCAAACCGCAGTTGCTTAGCACTGAGCTTCTCGAAGGTGACTTTGCCAACGCCAGGGATTTTATCTAAAGGCATATCGTCGATAAAACTGGCCACGTTTTCTGGAGGAATTACATAAATACCGTTTGGTTTATTGATATCGGAGGCAACTTTAGCGAGGTACTTGATGGGCGCCACCCCTGCTGATGCTGTCAGACCAAGCTCACGTTGAATCGTCTTGCAAATATCCTGAGCGATGAGCGTTGCTGAACCGTGATGTAACGAGCAGTTGGTGACATCAAGGTAAGCTTCATCGAGGCTAAGTGGTTCGATCAGATCAGTATAACGTTCGAATATTTCACCAATCTGTTTACTAACGGTTCTATATACATCCATTCTACCCGGAAGCAATACAAGATCTGGGCATAAACGCAGCGCAACTGAGGTCGGCATGGCAGATCTAAGCCCAAACTCTCGTGCTATGTAGTTACAGGTAGAGAGGACACCGCGAGAGTGGCGCTTTCCGCCAACGGCAACGGGTAAATTAGTTAACGCCGGTTGGTCACGGATTTCCACGGATACAAAGAAAGCATCCATATCTACATGAATTATCTTGCGCAAACCGTTGCCTCGAAATTAAATAATGCTGTTTGAATATACAGTTGTCTTGGGCGTGAGGCAAGTAGGGTTGGTTGCTAGCGTGTACAGATTATTTACGATACACGCCGTCTAGAAAAGTGTTTACTTCAGAAAAAACCTTCTTGGTGATATCTCCTCTGACAATACCATGCAGATGGAAGTCTATTTCCCTGTAATGTGCGTTGCCTGTGTGAATGCTTTTATAAATATCTCTACCGCTTTGGACGTCAACTTTTGGGTCTTTATCTGCATGAATGACTAAGGTTGGGATGGTGATGCTAGAGAGCCCTTTCTGAACTTGGTTCATTAATTTTTTGATTTCAACGATGCTGCTTACCGGGCAGCGTAGATAATTGATGTGAGGATTGTCAGCATGATTGGTGACGAACTCTTTACGCAACTTTTTAGTATCGAATACCGGGTTAGCTATTCGCCTTAGAGCCTTATTCCAGGTATTGACAGGCTTGGCGAAGTTAGCAGAGAACTTTTTAAACTTGAGCGGCGCGCTGATACTCACAAGTGCATCAAAGGCGTCGGGTTTATCAATGACTTGTTTAAGTGCCACCGCAGCGCCAGTAGAGAAACCAGCGATGACGATATGCTCACAGCAGTGCTTAAGTATTTCGTGGCCCCGGTTAACCGCCGCCGTCCATTCGCTCATTTTACGGCGAGATAAATCATCTGCCGATGTACCGTGCCCGTCCATTCGTGGCGCGTAGACGGTATAGCCTTGGCTATAAAGATAGTCAGCCCACTCTCGCACTTCTTCCGGGGCAGCCATTAGGCCATGAACAAGCAGCACTCCCTGCGTGGCTTGAGGCTGATGAAGCAGGTAAGGTTGGCCAATTTCTGGTGGCTTGGTTTCACCTTTAAGGAAGTGTTCCTGGTAATCGTTTATAAAACGACTCGTTTCTTCCTCTAGCAGGCATTGTGCTTTAGAGCTTAAGCTCATCTTAGGCTGACGCCGTAGCGGAAAATGCACTGTAAATCAGGCTGTAATGACAGGCGCCACCAATTAAGACCATTACGTGGAAGAGTTCATGGAAACTGAAAATTCCAGGCAACATTAAGGGTTTCTTACTTGCATAGAAAATAGCACCTAGCGTGAACGCGATACCGCCAGCAAAAAGCAGATTAACCTGCATATCGGTCATGAGATCCAAGATTTGTTGCATGGGGAAAACTAGCATCCAGCCCATTGTCAGAAAAATTAAGGCATAGAGTATTCTTGGTGCGCGCGGGAAGAATAATTGTGAGCACAGGCCAAATGCCACCAGTCCCCATTGAATTGCTATCATTGGTAAGCGCCAGTCATCATCCAGAAAGAAGTAGCAGACGGGAGTATAAGAACCAGCAATCATAAAGAATATCGCTAAGCGGTCCATTTTTCGCCAGAAAGATAGCTCGTTCTCTTGCTTTTTAAAGCAGTGGTATAAAGAGCTAGCAGAAAAAAGAAAGATTAGTGACAAACCGTAAACTAAGGCTGTGACGAGCATTGAAGCAGAGCCGGTTGCAACCTTTAATAAAAAAACTGTACCGACCACGGCTGCTATCGCGCCAAGCAGGTGAGAGTAGAAGTTGAATGCTTCAGAGCTTTTAACCATTTTCAATACCGCTTTTTGTGTAGGTCTGAGGATAATAAGTCTAAAAAAAGTATCACAAGTGTGAGCTGAATTTGTTGCTTAATCTTAATCACCATAATGTTAAAAAAATAGACTTTAAGGTGCTTTTACAAAAGTTTTACATAGCCCGCTTTTAACACTCACGGCGCGCGATGAAGCAGTGTTAAACTGGTCGAATGAATAGATTTAGATTTCTACCAAACAGCACCTTCACATTCATTTTCTCACTGGTGGCCCTGGTCACTTCGTTTGTGCTTTATATCTATTGGTATATAGAGATCAGTAGTGGCTTGGATGAAGTGATTTTGAGGTTTCATATCGATCCGCAACAAGTCACAGAGTCGCGTACCTTTTTGGTGATTGCAGTATTAACTTTATTGGTGAGTTTGATCGTTACGGGCTTGTCGATGAGTTTCGTTTATACCAAGAAAATGCAGCAGCTTTATCGTCTGCAGAATAACTTTATCAATAACTTTACCCATGAATTGAAAACACCCGTTACGTCCTTGCAGTTGTATTTAGAAACCTTCCAAAAGCATGATTTGGATAAGGAGACGCAGCAAAAGTATCTTAACTATATGCTGCGTGACGTTCACCGTTTATCAGACAATATCAGCAACATTCTGGATCTGGGAAAGATCGAAAGCCAGAGCTTCAGTGATGAATTTATAGAGTTAGACGTTGCTGAGTTTGTCTCTCAGTTTTATCAACAAAATGCCCACCTGTTTACTGGCTTACAGATCGCGACTCAATCATCTCAGCCGATAAAGCAAACGCTTAGCCGGGCGCTGTTTGAAATGTTATTGATTAATTTAGCGAGCAATGCCCTTAAATATAATGAGTCGGATCAGCCAAGCCTAGTCGTTAAAATAGAAAAGCTCGCACTGCGCGGAAATGATGAGCTCAGGCTTAGGTTTATCGATAACGGTATCGGCATTGAGCATACGCAGCGCAAGAAGGTATTTAAAAAGTTTTATCAGGTGGGTGATTCAAAGACGCGTTCAGCGCAGGGTAGTGGGCTCGGTTTATATCTGGTTCAAAATATAGTTAAAGCGCATAGTGGTAAGATACAGATTAAGGAAAGCCAGCCGGGGCAGGGGGCTGAGTTTGTTATTATATTCCCGCAGCGAAATAAACTATCAATGGCGAAAAGAGCGCGTAATATGATGGGGATGCACTAGTGTTTGATCCAGAGAATGAGCGTATCTTGGTTGTCGAGGATGAATGTCATATTGCAGAGGGGTTGCGTTTAAATTTGGAGCTTCAAGGTTACAAGGTGGCGTTAGCGGAAACAGGGACTTCCGGTCTAGCCTTATGGAAACAGTGGCGGCCGCATTTAATAGTCTTGGATGTGATGCTGCCCGGCATAGACGGTGTCTCTGTTCTTAAACGTATTCGCTTAGAAGATGAGCGTTTGCCAATCCTTATTCTATCAGCCAAGAATAGTGCTCAAGACAGAATTGAGGGTTTTAACCACGGTGTCGATGACTATCTTTCTAAACCCTTTAACCTAGAAGAATTCCTGTTACGAGTTGAGCGCCTTTTAAAACAAAGTAGCTGGCAAGATAATAGTATTGATGCGGCGAGTGGAAGTCAGGACCCATATAGCTTTGGCAGCAACAAAATCGACTTCCTTCAATCTGTTGCTTATTGCAAAGGGCAACAAATAAGCCTAACTGAACAAGAGCTTCGCTTGCTCAGGTTATTGATTAACAATCGTGGTAAAGCGCTGTCACGCGGAGAAATTTTAGAAGTTGCCTGGGGTTTTTCCAAAGACCTATCGACTCGTACCGTCGATAACTTTATTGTCCGTTTTCGAAAGTACTTTGAAGACGACCCTAAGAACCCCGAGTTCTTCAAAAGCCGCCGCTCTGTGGGCTACGTATTTGACCATTAAAATATCACTGATGAAGATTTTATTGCTTGTAAAGAAAGCCTACACTATTTTGTGTTAGTCTTGATGGCAAAGTAACAGACTATCGTTAAAGCTATCTGATTTTAAAGGACTTATATGATTGTTCATTCTTTGGCGGGCCAGCCTGCACCGCAAGAAATATTAACTGATATCCCTCGCTTGGTTGCGAGTTATTACAAGCGGCAACCTGAACCGGGAAACTCTGATCATGCAGTAGCATTTGGTACATCTGGCCATCGCGGGACAGCGCTGAATTGTAGCTTCAACGAACATCATATCTGGGCTATTTGCCAAGCTTTATGTGAATATCGCCAGGCTCAAAATATTAGTGGTCCTTTATTTTTGGGTAAAGATACCCACGCCTTGTCGGAACCTGCATTAATTAGTGCGCTTGAAGTCTTTGCGGCGCAAGATGTCGAAGTGCGCATTCAGCAGGGCGGTGGCTATACGCCTACTCCAGTTATCTCTCACGCCATTCTTAGTCATAACCAAGGGCGCACCCAGGGACTTGCCGACGGTGTGGTGATTACGCCATCCCATAACCCTCCTCAAGATGGAGGCTTTAAATATAACCCTCCTCATGGTGGGCCTGCAGATACCGATGTTACTAACCTGATTCAGGCACGTGCGAATGAACTTTTAGCTCAAGGTATGGAAAAAGTAAAAAAGGTTTCTTATTCGCAGGCTTTGGCAGCTAGCAGTACGCAAGAAATTGATTTTGTCATGCCCTACGTGAAGGACCTGGAATCTGTGGTTGATATGTCTGCCATTTCCAAAAGCGGCTTGCGTATAGGTGTTGACCCAATGGGCGGGAGTGGTATTGCTTACTGGGAGCCGATTGCCGAGCATTATGGTTTGAACCTGGAGTTAGTCAATAAGCGGGTTGATCCAAGCTTTTCGTTTATGCGTGTTGATAAAGACGGCAAAATTCGTATGGATTGTTCCTCACCTTATGCCATGGGTCAGTTGATTGAATTAAAAGACCAATATGATGTCGCCTTTGGCAACGATCCTGATTACGACCGTCATGGCATTGTGACTCGAAGCTCTGGCTTGTTAAACCCAAATCACTACTTAGCAGTCGCAATCGATTACCTTTTCTCACATCGTCCTGAATGGGATGAATCTGTTGGAATCGGCAAAACGCTAGTTTCCAGCAGCATGATTGACCGAGTGGCTAGCGCGCTAAAGCGTCCTTTGGTTGAGGTGCCTGTTGGCTTTAAATGGTTTGTAGATGGCTTGCATCAAGGCAGCTTGGGTTTTGGTGGAGAAGAAAGTGCAGGCGCTTCATTTTTGAGACGCAACGGACAAGTTTGGACGACCGATAAAGACGGCATTATCATGGATCTCCTGGCTGCCGAAATATGCGCAGTAACTGGTAAGGACCCGGGGGAGCGTTATAAAGAACTGGAAAACCAGTTCGGTTCTCCTGTTTATGAGCGTCTTGATGCATCGGCAAGCAAAGAGCAGAAAGCCAAGCTTAAAGCCTTATCTGCTGAGCAGGTGAGTGCAAGCGAGTTGGCAGGCGAAACGATTCAGCAGAAACTGACCAAGGCGGTGGGTAATAGTGCTGCAATCGGTGGCCTAAAAGTTTCTACAGAAAATGGCTGGTTTGCTGCAAGGCCATCGGGCACCGAAGATGTTTATAAAATCTATGCGGAAAGTTTTGTCAGTTCAGATCATTTGAAGAAAGTTCAGAAAGAAGCAAAAGCGCTTGTGGATGAAACCATCAAATAAGGATTAAAAAGCTCTGAGTCATGACTCGGAGCTATTTAATGAGTAAGCTATACTAAAAGCCTACGACTAAGGAGTTGTCTGATGAGGGTTCCTGATAACAGTAATATCGTCATTTTTGGTGCCTCGGGAGACTTGTCGTTTCGCAAGCTTATCCCGGCTTTGTTCCATTTATATGTCACTAGACAATTGCCTGATTGTTTCTTTATTTTGGGTGTTTCGCGCAGTGCTTATGACTCAGATAGTTATCGTGAGGCTTTGTTAAAGTCGCTAAGTGAAGGTGCAAACCTTGATTCGCATACTGTCGAAGATTTTCTCCAGCACGTTTATTACTTGTCTTTGAATACCTCCGATGTCACGGAATACTCCAAGCTAAAGCTTACCTTGAATGAGCTGTATGCGCGCTACCAGACACCGCACAATACTTTGTTTTACATGGCGATGCCGCCAAGTATGTTTACCGTGATCCCTGATTGCTTGTCAAAGAGTCAATTGTTGGATCAGTGTGAAGGCTGGAAGCGCATCGTGGTCGAGAAGCCTCTAGGTTATGACTTGGAATCTGCAATCGAGCTAGACCATGGTTTGCATTCCTATTTTGATGAATCCCAGATTTATCGTATCGATCACTATTTGGGAAAAGAGACCGTTCAAAACCTACTGGTTTTTCGCTTTGCTAATGGCATGTTTGAACCATTATGGGATAGAAATTATATTGATTATGTTGAGATAACCGGCGCAGAGAAATTAGGTGTTGAGTCTCGGGGTAGCTATTACGATGGCGCAGGTGCCGTGCGCGATATGTTTCAAAACCACTTGCTGCAAGTTTTGGCGATGGTAGCGATGGAACCGCCAGCAGTGATCAATGCCGACTCAACGCGGAATGAAGTGGTGAAGGTTCTACAGAGTCTAAAACCACTTAGTCAGGCCGATTTAGAGAATAACCTGGTTTTAGGGCAGTATACGGAATCCTTAGTTAAAGGTAGTGCTGTTCCAGGTTATCGGGATGAGGAAGGTGTTAGTCCAGATTCCAGAACTGAAACCTACGTAGCCCTTAAGCTATTTATTAATAATTGGCGTTGGAATGGAGTTCCTTTTTATATTCGAACAGGGAAGAGCTTGCCAACGCGAGTGACGGAAGTTGTTATTCACTTCAAACATACACCACACCCTGTTTTTGGGCTGAATGCACCGGCAAATAAACTGGTGATACGCAT
>NZ_LWFZ01000817.1:0-2836 GCF_001635225.1 Oleiphilus sp. HI0086 | reverse complement strand
CTTTTTTATCAGTGTGGTGCGATGAGTATATTACTTTTTAAATTCAAAAGGCACGTTATTGCTTTAATAATCACAGACTTAATAAACTAAATAGTTATCATTAAGTTTTTAAGGTTTGATACTGGATAGGCTAGATAGAATCGAAGGGAAAGGAAAGGAAAGGAAAAAGACTGCTTAAACACGAACCTCTAAGGCAAGCTGCATAGCCGCAGTATTTTGCATACTGGTCATTTTTTCACTGATTAAGTCTTTAGCATAAGTGGTACATTGACCACAGCACTTGCCAATACCTAGCGAGTCCCTGATCACCTTACATTCTGTCGCACCCTCATGAATAGCAGAATCAATATCTTTATCGCTAATACCATTACAAACACAAACCAACATATGATCACCACTTGCTAGAGTTGCGAGCATTATACCTTAATAGGAATCATTTTCAAATAATTAAAGTTACCATCAACTGACATAGATCAATTGAGGAGCTATCTCCCGATGGAGATATTTATATTGCACACAATGTAAATATCTCGGTAGACTAGCCCTTCTTAACATATAGTTACTTATTAAATTGAACTCTTAAGACATAGCTGCAGTCTGAACAAACGCACTCCTTATTAGACTTCATTCAAATAACCACCATTTTGAAGGTAGATACAGATTTATGGATAAAAAGAAAAGACTTCTTATTGTCGCGCTCGTTATTCTCATTGGCTGCTTTTTTTTCTTCGACCTTGCCCAGTACTTGAGCCTCGACTACTTTAAGTCTCAACAACAGGCTATCAGTGACTTTCATTCGCAAAATGCAATACTCAGTGCTGGCATATTCGTCATGATCTATATTGCTGTGACTGCTCTCTCCTTGCCTGGCGCCGCAGTAATGACACTTGCAGGCGGTGCAATCTTCGGTTTGTTACAGGGAACGATTCTGGTGTCCTTTGCCAGTACAATCGGTGCAACACTAGCCTTTCTAGTTTCTCGAACACTACTGAAAGAAAGTGTACAAAAAAAGTTTGCTGACTCCCTTAAGTCAATTAATGCAGGCATTGAAAAAGAAGGCGCGTTTTATCTGTTTGGCTTACGCCTTGTGCCTTTATTCCCGTTTTTCGTTATTAACTTAGTGATGGGTTTAACGCCAATCAAGACTCGCCAATTCTTTTTGATCAGCCAGCTCGGCATGCTCCCAGGCACCCTTGTTTACGTTTATACCGGTACTCAGCTTGGTCAGATTGATTCTCTATCAGGCATCCTATCACCCGGTTTATTGTTTGCTTTTGCTCTACTCGGCCTATTCCCTATTTTGGCCAAGAAGTTAATGGAAAGCATACAAGCTAAAAAGGTTTTCGCTAACTATGACAAGCCGTCTAAATTTGACACCAATATGGTCGTTATCGGTGCAGGTTCAGCAGGACTGGTTACTTCATTGATCGCTGCAGCAACCAAAGCAAAAGTCTCTCTTATTGAGCGTCATAAAATGGGCGGCGACTGCTTAAATACCGGTTGTGTCCCCAGTAAAGCACTCATTCGTTCGGCTAAAATGGCAAAGTACTATGAGCGTGCTGAGGAATTTGGTCTATCAAATGAAAATATCGAGGTCGACTTTCCTGCGGTAATGGAACGCATTCAATCGATTATTAAAACCATTGAGCCTCACGACTCTATCGAGCGATTCACGGGACTCGGTGTTGACTGCATTACCGGCAGCGCAGAAATCATTGACCCTTTTAGAGTAAAAGTTAATGGTGAAACGATCACCACGCGTAACATCGTTATCTCCACAGGAGCGCGGCCTTTTGTTCCTGCGATTAAGGGCATTGAAGATACAGGTTATTTGACTTCCGATACGATATGGGAACTTAGAGAAAAACCAGGCCGCATGCTGATCATCGGTGGTGGGCCTATCGGCTGTGAAATGGCCCAGAGCTTCCAGCGCCTTGGAGTGCAGGTGATTCAAATGGACCGCTCTGCCCGCATCATGCCACGAGAAGATGAAGACGTGAGCGCAGAGGTTCAAAAGCGCTTTATTGAGGAAGGCATTGATCTTAGATTAAACCATCAGCCAACAGAGTTTATTACTGATAATGGCCAAAAAGTTCTGTTGTGCACCGACATTGACGGCACTGAACAGCGAATTGAATATGATGTTTTGCTATTGGCAGTCGGACGTAAAGCGAATACAGAGGGCTTTGGTTTAGATAAATTGAATATCCCCTTAACGGATAAAGGCACGATAGAGGTGAACGAATTCCTTCAAACGCGCTTCCCCAATATCTATGCGTGCGGCGATGTGGCCGGGCCTTATCAGTTCACGCACACGGCCTCTCACCAAGCCTGGTATACCGCTGTGAACGGTTTATTCGGTTTATTCAAGAAGTTCAAGGCAGACTATCGCGTCATTCCCTGGGCGACTTTTTCAGACCCGGAAGTGGCCCGTGTCGGCATCAACGAACAGGAAGCCAAAGCACAAGGTATTGCTTATGATGTAAGCCGTTATGATATTGATGATTTAGACCGAGCTATTGCCGATGGTGAGGCTCATGGTTTTATCAAGGTGCTAACCGTCCCCGGGAAAGATAAAATTCTTGGGGTAACGATTGTCGGTCATCATGCCGGGGATATTATTGCTGAATACGTGACGGCAATGAAGCATGGCTTAGGTCTGAATAAGATCCTGGGCACGATTCATATCTACCCAACCCTGGCGGAAACCAATAAGTTTGTCGCTGGTAACTGGAAAAAAGCCAACGCGCCTGAGAAGGTATTGCAGTTTCTTGAGAAATTTCATGCATGGCGTCGTGGTTGAGGCTTATTCATTCTTAGGCTGAGAACGCCATTC
>NZ_LWFZ01000816.1:0-6038 GCF_001635225.1 Oleiphilus sp. HI0086 | reverse complement strand
GGGAGGTTTAGCGTACTGTGACTGTCTCCCGCCCTAAACTGTTGCGGAGACTGATCATTATATTCGATATCATAGTGAGGACTGATTATCGCGTTATTAACGATCCAAAAGTAAGCCTGCCTAAGCTTTTCATCTAGTCCCGTGCTAGTTTCTTGAGCGTCACTTTCACCTGAACCAAAAGGCCCATCATACAAATCTGAAACATCGAAAGACTTAGCTTTGGAGTGTGCCTTTGGTTTGGTTGGTGAGGCCGATAAGCGGCCAAATAAATTGAATTTACTCATTAATAGTTCTCTTGATTCAACCAAGAATCAAATATCTAAATTATATTTTTCGTTATTAAGGTTCAGCTTGAACTATCCCAAGCCCGACAAAGCTTATCTACACGTTTCAATAGCGTCGGAAAGCGAAAACCACCATCCATGTTTATTATTTGTTGCTTAGCAATTTCAATATCCAATCCAGCCGCAGTCACATACAGCGGTTTGTCGCTCTTACCTCTGTATACTTCATAATTTGAACCGATACTCTTGAATCGATTTTTAGCGACACCGACAACCGGAATGCTACCACCTAAAGCATCATAAAGATGTTTACCAAGGCCAGGTCTTTTCTCTCCATCTAAGAATACATACCCATCAACAACGATAACATCTGGTTTTAGCGAGTGCTCATTTATTAGTTCGAGAATACAAGGCAGCTCTCGCTTATAAAACTCACCGGGAGTGTAATCTTCAACAGACTGAACTTTGCTAACAACCTCAATCGTCGGTTCTTTATCAGTCCAATCATCAAAAATAACACCACCGATTAATCCCGTATCGTTTTTATAGTCAACGTCAACAGCTAGAATCATTAAGATTTTCTTCCAACTCTTCACTAAAAACTTTGATACCCGATTTGTTGCACAGTTTGCTTTCTCTAAACCTTTTTAGCTGGCCGCAGCTATACATCCCATCGATCTCGAGTCTTTTGATATGAGGCAGATTTTCTGCATTTATAAAAATATCTGGAAAAGTGTAGCTGCTAATATTACTTCCCCCTAGGCTCAACCAAGCATCTTCCAATACGCTAAAACCGGACGTCAATAGATTGTCATGAGTCTTAGAGGTTAACGGTTCGCCATCACTCGTTATGATTTCAAGATTGCGCAGTCTTTTGAAAAGTATTGGCCTATCTAGTCTAAAATTACCATGAATAACGAGTGATTCGACTGAATGTAGACTCTCAAGTAAGCTTGTTAAATCGCCAAGTAAACTTGGAGCCCAACCATCACGATTACAATACAATTCATCAATACCTAGTGACAGATGCTCTAAAAGAGGAAAGCTAGTTCCAGACAAGATTTCTATAGCTTTTTCATAATTAAATGAAGATCCAGGAGGAGTATAGTCGCAGTGACCTATACATATTGAACGGAGCTGTTGAGGTAAGCCAGACTTAACAAGAGCTTCCAAAATATGAAGACTTTTTCCTCCAAGCAAAATTGAAACAGAAGTACATTCCCTGGGAATACCGTCCAACACTTTATAACCATTATGTTCGGTCTGTGGTACGCCGATAATCAGGTCTGTTTTATCTCTATCTATTGAGCGCTGTTCTTCTGGGAGTTCAAGTATTATTTGTTCGAACTCAAGATTGCTCGGAAGGTCCGTCTTATTTCTAAACACTGAGAACATTATGAATCAATCGCCGCGACTAAAAACATCAAGATATCATAATTCACTAGAAATGAGGGGCTGAAAATCAGAAAACATGGGAACGAATAAGACCAAAATGAAAACATCTTAAATATGAGCAATTAATTATATTTATCAATAACTTATATTTGTCTTCGTTTTTATTCTCTCAAACCCTTTTTTTAGGCTACCGAGGAATAAGGGTTTCAGAGGACTTTTGTCTTCGTTTTTATTCCTTCGATACATGATTGATCAAATTAGGATCAGCGAAAAAAGTCATTTTTGACGCTGACCCTAATCATTTAGCTATTTCTTCAACTGATACCCCGTCCTAAATATCCACCATACGCCAACAATACACAGAAGCAGAAAGCCACTAATAGCCGCCAGACTTGCTACCATGCTGACGTCTGAAATCTCGTAAAAACTCCAGCGAAAGCCGCTTACCAAATACAAAACAGGGTTGAATAAAGTGATGGTCTGCCAGATCTGCGGCAGCATGTTGACAGAGTAAAAAGTACCGCCCAAAAACACTAAAGGCGTAATCACCAGTAAAGGAATCACCTGAAGCTTTTCAAAGTTATCGGCCCAGATGCCGATAATAAAACCGAACAAGCTGAAGGTAATGGCCGTCATCACAAGGAAGACCATCATCCAAACCGGATGCGCTATTTGTAGCGGTACAAACAGGCTCGCCGTTGCGAGAATAATCAAGGCAAGTATGATCGACTTCGTTGCTGCGGCCCCCACGTAGCCAAGCAAGGCTTCGAAGTATGAAACAGGTGCAGAAAGTAGCTCATAAATGGTGCCGCTAAACTTAGGAAAATAAACTCCAAATGAAGCGTTAGAAATACTCTGCGTTAACAAAGAAAGCATAATCAAGCCTGGTACGATAAAGGCCCCATAGCTAACTCCGTCCACTTCATTAATCCTCGAGCCAATCGCAGAACCAAAGACGACAAAATACAAAGAGGTAGAGATAACTGGCGAGACAATGCTCTGGAAAATGGTTCGCTTTGTACGGGCCATTTCAAACTTATAAATCGCGGCAACTGCGTGACGGTTCATGCGGACTCCTTAACAAGCGATACAAAGATATCTTCTAATGAGCTCTGGTCAGTCTTTAAATCTTTAAACTGAATCCCCTCTTCAGACAAGTGCTGGAGCAAGGTCGCAATACCCGTATGATCTTCTAGCGTGTCGTAGGTATAAACAAGTTGCAGGCCATTATTATTCAGCACTAGATCGAAACCTTTTAGGCTCGTTGGCAAACTAGATAGCTCGGTCTTCAGGTCGAGGGTTAATTGCTTCTTCCCTAACTTACGCATCAATTCTGTCTTCTCTTCAACCAAGACTAATTGACCATTATTGATCACACCAATACGGTCAGCAATTTCTTCTGCTTCCTCAATATAGTGTGTGGTGAGGATAATCGTGACCCCCTTTTCTCGAAGCTTACGGACCAACTCCCACATATCTTTTCGCAGCTCAACATCAACCCCAGCTGTCGGCTCATCCAAGAATAAAATCTTGGGTTCATGCGACAGCGCTTTGGCTATCAACACACGGCGCTTCATACCACCTGACAACTCCATAATACGGTTATCTTTCTTATCCCACAGTGATAAGTCTTTTAGCGTCTTCTCGATATAAGCCGTGTTAGGCGCTTTACCAAATAAGCCTCGACTAAACGTCACGGTATCCCATACAGTCTCAAATGAGTCAGTCGTTAACTCTTGTGGAACCAGACCAATCATTTCACGCGTATGGCGGTAGCCTTTGATAATATCCTCACCGTCGACAGTCACGGTGCCGGAAGATGGATTGACTATACCGCAAATGGTACTGATTAAGGTCGTCTTACCGGCCCCGTTCGGACCGAGTAAAGCAATGATTTCAGATTTTTCTATTGTAAGGTTAATACCACTGAGCGCTTGAAAACCACCAGCATAAACCTTAGACAAGTTTTCGATTTGAATAATGGGAGTCATGATTTTGCATACCCTAATTTCTATAACAGTACGTTAAACGATTTTGCTTGTGCCTGACTATGCTCATAAATGGAATTCAGAAATTTGGGCTCAACGTACTGAAGAATACCGCTGCTGCAATACAAAGGGATTTGGAAGAAGCTGAAGCGAACAAGCTTTATCCGCAGAGTTATGATCTTAAGGCGGCCTAGCCTTTTTCAAAGGGGTCAGACTCGATTGATTTTCAATCGAGTCTGACCCCTTTGAAAACCTTCGACCTACGATCACCGCCCGTCTTTCTCGGGTGACTTGCCCTACCGGTCTGCGCTTCAATTTGAGACTTGAATTGCTCACTTCCCAGTACCCATGCCTTATTTGTTACTGTGCGAATCTCTTCAAGCGTCTGTTCTTTTATCTCGTACGTAAATAGAGAACGATATATCGACCGTCTTTTTTCTGGCGATACGGATAAAGACAAGTATTCGAAATGAGGTGAGATTAGCTCGCTTTGTGCTCCCAAAGCATTAACACGATAACTAGACCAAGGGTAATTAGATGGGTGGGCCACCATATTGGCCCGAACAGGATTTAGCTCGATATATCGATAGCAAGTTAGTAAATAGAGAGCTGAGTCAATAAGAGACGCTTTATAACGCCCTTCCCACAACGTACCCGTTCGGCGGTACTTTTTATTAAAGTACTGAACATAGTAACGCCCAATATTCTGTATTGTTTTTGATATGCCGTCTTCCACTTGAGGTGTAATCAGCAAATGTACGTGATTGGTCATCAAGACATAAGCATGTACTTCACAAGAGTATGCTCGACACGCGTCATTCAGTTTATCTAGATAGAACAAATAATCGTCATTTTGATGAAAAATCGCTTCACGGTTATTACCTCTAATAATCACGCGCTGCGGATGGCCTGGAATCACAAACCGGGGTAATCTCGCCATATTGACCTCCCTGTCTTCTGGCGTTGAACACTAAATCTACACTAACTTTTCAGCAGCTTCTTTTCAACGGAGTCAGACTCGATTGGTTTTCAATCGAGTCTGACTCCGTTGAAAAAGATACACTAGCTCTGATTATTCTTTATAATCCCAGCATTCGAATTTATACAAGCAGTTATTACCATGAACACTCCTACACAGATTACTGTTGCTTATCAGGGAATTGAGGGTGCTTATTCGCACTTGGCCTGTAAGAAGGTCTTTCCTGATCATCGTGCCCTCGCTTGCGAGAACTTTCAAAGCGCTATTCAGCTGGTGGAACAAGGCCAGGCTGACTATGCGATGATCCCGCTTGAGAATTCGACCGCCGGGCGTGTTGAGGAGATTTATCGTTTATTACCCAATACGCATTTGAGCATTATTGCCGAGCACTTTGAGCCGGTGAATCATTGCTTGCTTGCCCTACCCGGAACTCAACTTGAGGCGATTAAGACAGTGTCTTCTCATCCTCAAGCTTTGGCGCAGTGCTTTCATCGTTTGGAAGCTTTAAAGATCACCCCTTTAGTGGCGATGGATACGGCTTTGTCTGCTAAGGACTTGGCGTCTAAGAAAGATGCGCAATCGGTTTACGGTAGCCATGGCGCGATAGCTTCTACTTTGGCGGCAGAGCTGTATGGGCTAGATGTGATCGCAGAGAGCTTTCAGGATGTGGGCGGCAACACGACGCGCTTTATTGTTTTGGCTAAGCAAGCTATTGATGCCGACTATGATCCGAAGCAGCATTATATTTCGAGCTTGTTGTTTTCGGTCAGAAATATACCGGCGGCTTTGTATAAGGCTCTCGGTGGTTTTGCCACCAACGGTGTCAATATGATCAAGCTTGAGAGCTATATGGATGGTGGAACCATGGAAGCGAGTCATTTTCATATTGATGTCGATGGACATTATCGTCAGCAAGCGCTTCAGAATGCTTTGGAAGAATTGAACTTTTTCGCGAAGGAGGTACGGATATTGGGTTCGTATCCGGCGCATAAGTATCGTCGGAAGCATGAGTTTGTGTGAGATTTTTGTAGGCGGCCCCGCCTTGTCTACTTCGGATTATTCCCATACATACAAAAAGCCTCATATGAGGCTTTTTTTGATTTCATTACGTTTAGAAGTTGCGAACTAAACGCAAACCAAAGGTTCTTGGTGGGTTGATGTCTTTGGTTACACCGACACTATCCAGGCTTAAAGGGCTACCAGGAAACTCTCGAGTGGAAGTTGAATACGCTTTATTCGTTAGGTTTTCAACGTAAACTTCTGCTTCCCACATTTCATCTGCACTCTCATAACCGAACCTCGCATTCACTAAAGCATAAGCCCCCTGATAAGAGGTTTCATGGTTCGGCGCAGTAAAGTACTGCTCATCCTGCCACGCATACTCCAAGCGGT
>NZ_LWFZ01000815.1:0-4239 GCF_001635225.1 Oleiphilus sp. HI0086 | reverse complement strand
GTCTTCTCCAGCAAGTTTCAACAATTCTGAATTAACAACGACTGGATACTCAACCCTATTATCGTAGAATCCGTTGCTTATATTCCCGTAGCTCCCTAATGCACCGAGAAAGATTAGTGAGGCAGAAGATACCCATAAGACTCGATTTTGATTGAAACGCGTACCACGACGAAATGGTTTTTCAACATAACGCCATGAAAAGTAGGCCATTATGAATGATAAACAGCATAACAGAGATAGAACAAGAGTGGTTAAACTATCTATCAAGTAATACCTAGCAAACGCTAAGACGGGTTGATGCCAGAGATAAGCAGAATACGAAATTAGACCAATGCTAACTGCGGGTTTAAAGCTTAGTAACTTGAATGTAAGTGTTTCAGCCCTAGTAAATAAAATTATAAGTGCAGTGCCTATAGTCGGCAGCAGCGTATAATAACTAGGTGTTGGAGTACTTTCATCAAAGAATAAAATAGCCATCACAATAGATAGCAATCCAATTAAACTCGCTACATTATAAAACAACTTGGGTAAATTCCACTCACCCCGGATTAGATATATGGCACAGAATACACCAATCATGAGCTCCCAAGCCCGCATCGGCAGGAGGAAAAATGCACCAGAAGGATATTTGTCCACAGCCCAGTTGGCTAATAAAAGGCTGCCAAATGAAATGATAAATAATAGGAAAACAAGTAACCTGTTACAAAATTTCTGTATCAGCAACAACAGCACTGGAAAGAAAATATAATATTGCTCCTCTACAGCCAAACTCCATGTATGTAATAGAGGCTTTAACTCCGCAGCTGTATCAAAGTAACCACTTTCTCTCCAAAATAGAATATTAGAAGAAAACGTAGCAACGCCTACAAGACTATTCGAGAAGTCTTTCAATTCACTTGGTGATAAACAATACCATGCAAAAGGAAATGAAGCTAAAACGACTAGAAACAGTGCAGGTAAAATCCTTCTAGCTCTTCTTTCATAGAACCTCGTTAGACTGAAGTCGCCTTGCGCCATTTCCTTCATTATTATTGTCGTAATTAAATATCCACTAATAACAAAGAAAACATCTACACCAACAAACCCACCGCTAAATAATGAAAATCCTGCGTGAAAAAATATAACGGGGACAACTGCAAGCGCTCGTAAGCCATCTATTTCGGGACGGTATTTCAAGATAACATTCCTTGATTGTATATAAATTTCGACGTTAACTTCCTAACTGCCAAAACTACTGCGGTGCTAGAAAGTTTTTAAAACAGTTTGATCAATCAATATTCTGTTCTATCAACCACTATTTCATGGCATGATTGATATTAAGTTACTCATGTAAATAGAACCTAAGTTCGCTATTCGACTCAAAATAAATACTACATATTATTGACTATTCTGCGCGGGCATTACACCTAATTCTCGCCTCAAGCGTGCCGTAATATAGTTGGTACTGCTTCTTGATACGTGATGTGCATCTTTGAAAAACGACCAGTTGCTATCATGCAGAGTTATACCTCCGTTACTACTCCATATTTTAGTCGGATAGATGACTGGTACGTCGCCTTTACTAAACTCCAATTTAAAATATTCATTTGCTGCCTTCAAATACTCATTATTCAACAAAACTAACAACTTTAGGCTTTCCTTGTACTCGTCTTTATCAAGGAAAATAGTCGGTGATAGACTCCCGGTTCCCCCAACTTCAAGATGAGGCCCTATTATAATCAAACTATCACTGCAGGAAACAGTCTAGCTATGCGGCGTTTGTAAAAACCAATATAGGTAAATTTACCACTCTTAACTTCTTCATATACAAAAGTAGTTATCAAGAAACCACTAATAACAAAGAAAACATCGACGCCAACAAAACCGCCAGAGAAAAGTGTCATATCCGCGTGATAGAAAATAACTAGAAGTACAGACAAGGCTCTCAAGCCGTCTATATCAGCTCGGTATAACATGAAATTTAATTCCTAAGAGGGACAAAATGGCTTGGTAAACAAAGAGCACATAAAAATAGACTGAATTTCATAATGACTCATTTGTATTCTTACTAAGAATAGCCTTGCAAGGAGTCCCAGCAACACGGGAATTACTGGGAACCGAAACATTGACCAAACTATTTGCACCAACTAAAACTTTTGAACCTAGCTCGACCCCCATGAGAACAGTTGAACCTATACCCAAGTAGCTATCAGAACCAATTCTAATACCTGCACTTGCAGCAGGAAACTCATCGCTCAGTACACTTTTAGTCATATCAATATGTGTGACGAACTTACTGTACATCGATATAACAACGTTATCCTCTACAGTCACAGAGTCGCGCAGATCGAAAAAACAGCCTTTCCCAATATGACAGTTATTTCCGATTAATAGGTTTTTGAAATTTTTGCAGTTATGAAAAGTGATACCAGGCTGAATATCACAGTTTTTTCCGATCTTAGCACCGTAAGCACAAAGAATAAAAATAACTCCTTCAGCATCAATTTGCGTCAAATAATTAAGAGCGTTACCACTTCCAAACAAAGTTTTCCGAATGGAGAAGTTTACGAATGCAAAAAATTTAAAAGGAAAATAACAAACTCGTCTCATCACAGTTATAGTCAGTTTGATAGTTTTTTTATGGTCGATACTAAGCAAGTTCATTTGAAATTTTCCTCTTCATATAAGAAAAAATCGAAGGAATAATAAAAAAGACCGCTGCTCCTACAGATGGAGTAACATTATTTACAGTGAACAGAATCAAAACCATAAAACACACTAAAAAGGGAAAGCTGCTGTAGTTAATATCTCTTCGCTCTCTAAACATTTGCACTACCGGCGCTAAGAACACATACACGCTGACTGAACCAACAATCCCACCAAATAGAGCAAAAGAATCAAGTAAGAATGAGTGCTGTCCAAACCCAGTTACAACTCCAGAAGTATTCTTAATACTGTTGATAACAATCCCTGTTAATGGGAAGTTCGCAAATGCCTGCAAGCTCAATTCAAAAGCATGCAACCTAGCTCCCAAAGAAGCCTCTACAATCCCTGAGCTTAATATCAATTTAATTTCCAACAACCTTTTCTCATTTAAAGAGCCTTTATTTAGCTCTATAAGTGCGTCAAATAAGACATCAAACAATAAAGAAAATGCAGGAACCATAATGATAAATAAAGTCAGGTAACCCAGCAGCCAAATCTTGTTAGTTTTATATACGAAAAAACGACAGAACAAAACCATCAGAGAAAGAAGCATTGCAATCATAAAGTTTGATAGAACAATATTTACAAATAGCAAAGCAGCCAAAGCTAATAAGGTTATTTTAACTAACAGCTTACGATCAAAAGAAAATGATAGATACATTAATCCAGCAAATATGAAAACTATAAAATACACAAAGTCATAACCCGCGATACCTTGGCTCATTTGAGCCAAACCTTCTGCCGTATCCTTTTTTGCTGTTCTTGAAATATTAGGATTCGTAATATACATGTGGATAGTATTAATACTCGTGATCAATACAAAAGGGCTAAGAAGAGCAAGTATTTTTTCGTTGACACGCTTATTATCAAAATTTGCTGAATAAAACTCAAATCCCCATAAGAAAACAATCAATTGGAAGTATTCGAGATATCTATTTGCCATAAATGAGTTACCAGAGGCAATAGAAATTGATAAAACGTACACGAAGAACGTATAAGTCACCAAACGATGAAATGTCGGCTTTAAAAAGAAGTTTGTATTAGTTAAAAAGGAGAAAAGCAACCACGCGAATAAATTAAGTGGCCACAAGTAGTTAAAAAATGATAGAGCACGTAGTTGAGGCAGGAAAGACATTAACACCAAGCTGCAGAAAAGTATTATAGAGACTTTCCCTTGTAAGCTGATGGGCTCTTCCTTTTTGAACTCTAGCATTTACGACTGTCACTCTTACTGATCAAGCAATTGATGATATACAAGACGCAACTTAGCAATTATATCCTTATTTGAGAACTTTTCTTCGATTTGCCCATGCGCGTTTTGAGCATATTCAAATCGTAAAGTTGGCTCATCTGCTAGAGACAGTATCGCCTTCGCCAACCCCTCAGCGTCGCCAGGCTCTACCAAAACTCCGTTGAACCCTGTTTGAACTATTTCCGGCACTCCTCCAGTATTGGAGGCTATCAAAGGTAAGGGCGCACAAGAAGCTTCTAATAGTGCATTTGACAGGGTTTCATGTAGAGTAGGAAGCACAAAAATATCTGAGAGCCTATTAA
>NZ_LWFZ01000814.1:0-4434 GCF_001635225.1 Oleiphilus sp. HI0086 | reverse complement strand
GTAAAAAATCTTGAAATGTTGCCTGTGGAGTGTGTTGTTCGTAACTATGCAGCGGGTAGCATCGTACGCCGCCTAGGTGTTGAAGAAGGAAAAGAATTGACTCCACCTACGTTCGAACTATTCCTAAAAGACGACGCCCTGCATGACCCAATGATTAACGTTTCTCACTGTGTATCCTTTGGTTGGGCCACGAAAGAACAGCTTGTCGAAATGGAAAAGCTTACCTATCGAGTAAACGATGTGCTGTCAGCAATGTTTGACAAGGCGGGTATGCTATTGGTTGATTACAAGCTAGAGTTTGGTTTGTCTGAAGGTAGAATTGTTCTTGGTGATGAATTTAGCCCGGACGGCTGTCGTATTTGGGATAAAGAAACTCGTAAGAAGATGGATAAAGACAGGTTTAGGCAAGGTCTTGGTAGCGTGATCGAAACTTACGAAGAGGTAGGTCAGCGTTTAGGTATTTCATTTGACTAAATTTTGTGACTTCGTTGCAGCTTTTTAATCTAAGCTGCAACGAATCAAGCAAGCAAAATCAAAAACTCCCTCTATACTTACGCTAATAGTTTTATTCTTAAGAGAATTCAATAAGGTAAGTATCTATGAAAAAAGTTACAAAACTCCTCGCTCCTTTCGTTTTGGCTGCAAGCGCCACGGCTCAAGCCGATTTTATAGGCGGTACTGTTGAAGCAAGTTATTGGTATGCCGGTGTTGGGGGTGATGCCTCTGCCGGTGGCGCAACAGTTGATTTTGAAAAAGATCTAGGTTTCGAAGATGATAGTTTCTTCGAACTCGCGGCTTCATTTGAGCATCCGGTGCCACTGATTCCCAATTTAAAGGTTCGACTGACTTCCCTTGATCAAACTGAATCAGGCAATATAGATGATACCTTTGATGATGTGGACGGACCAGTAACAACAAATCTTGACCTGACTCACTATGATGTAATTGCTTACTATGAAATTCTCGATAACTGGGTTTCGGTTGATGTTGGTTTAGATATTAAGGTTTTTGACGGTCAGCTTAATGTTGAGGGTGATACAGAAAGCTCGACCTCTACTATTGATAACTTTCTACCGCTGCCCTATGCAAAAGCTGAAGTAGAGCTTCCTTTTACTGGTATGGCATTTGGCGCCGAGTTATCGGGTATTTCGTATTCTGGTAATGGTATTTATGATGCCCGTGCCCGTATTCGTCAAAATATTAGCTTAGCATTTGTTGAGCTAGGCTATCGCACTATGGCAATCAAGATTGATGATATAGGCAGTGCTGATATCGAAGTTGATGTTGATTTTAGCGGTGTTTACTTAAGTACAGGCTTAGATTTCTAGATATAAAGTGCAATCTAGATTCGTAAGAATATTTTTCTAATATTCTCATTGCAAGGCGCTGAATTGTTTGATAAATTACGCGCCTTATTCAAGTCGCTCTCCTTGCGATGCTTGAAATAGGACTATAGCTCAGTTGGTTAGAGCGCTACCTTGACATGGTAGAGGTCGGCAGTTCGAATCTGCCTAGTCCTACCAATTTCCCTATTCGCTCCTTATTTTTATAGTTGTGGCATGTCGCGATCGTTCTAGCGATTTAAAAATACAAATTTTGGATAGCCTCCAAGTGCATAGCTAACCTCGTAAGTTGCTTCACCATTCAATTGCGATATTTCTAAACAAGGCCTCGGGAGAGATAGGTCGCAATCACCGTTGCTCAATATGTAATCTTTGTACGCTTGTATTGTAGTTGTCTGGAATAGGGAGTGGCGACCTGATAGATTTTGTTTGGGGAGTGTGAAGCTGCAGCAGTAAAAGGATAGCTCAGCGTTGGAGCTATTGTTTTTTGCTTCAGCGCAATATTTAACTGCGTGTTTTGGCGTTAGGTCTATTAACCTTGCAACCGGGTAGAATGTAGCGTTTGCAGAATCAGCGCTGTTATTCTTCACAACCTTAAGCTCTAAAGACACATTAATAGATTGTGGAATAAATATACCATGCGGCTTAAGTTGGTCTGCTAGGTTTGCCGTTATTTCTACTTGAGGCTCATGCTCAAGAGACTTCTGCATTGTTTCGCTGATGATAATGTCGAGTGTATCAGGGTGCTGGTATTCACAGGCATTAGCGTTGACAAGGTGACTGGAATACTTCGTTAATTCAAAGGCCTGTAATAGGCGTTCAACACTGTCAAGCGATTCTTGATGGATATCTAAAAAGTATGGTTCTATTTCATCAGAGCAAAACTGAGTTAGTAGCGGTAGTAGGAGCGTTGCGTAGGGCCCGCAGCCAGCGTAAAGAATTTTTATTGGCTGATCGATAGAGTTGGCTAATGTATCGCTTATAGCGGCATTGACAGCCTGAATGAAGGTTATGCTGCGCTGATGATCAAGTGTGCACTGAGCTGCTGCTTCCGAGCAAATAGCTAAGCCTTGAGGGAGGTATGAATCACTCGCCCATGCATCGAAGGCAGGAGATGCTGTTATACCGCCAAGATCACTACAGACCTTTGCATAGTCCTCTAAGGCTTTTGTTTTGTATGAATATGGCGACGACTTATCCAGGATAGCCTTCGTTATTTCTTCTAATTTGGAGCGGTTCATCGTTTGCTCTATTGCCGCTTAGATCCAGCCAAATAGAAAGTCCCATAAACTCCATGACTCTTTTTTCTCAAGCTCATTTTTTGCTTGTTCAAGTACGATGCGTTCTTGTTCTAAGGCTTTCTTTTCTTCTTCTAGCTTGAGTTTTTCTTGCGCTATTCGTTGTTCTTCAATACGGCGCTCTTCCTCAAGTCGTGCTTGTTCTTGCTGTTGCTGGGCTAGAAGCTGCTTTTCCTCTTCAAGCTTGCGTTGCTCTTGTTCTTTTTGCTCTTGAAGCCGCTTCTCTTCTTCTGCTCTTTGTTTAGCTAAGCGTTCAGCTTCAGCTTTTTTTGCGTGAGCGATGCGCTCGGCTTCGAGCTTCTTTTTAGCAGCTGCGTCTGCTTGGGCCTTTTGCTTCTCTATGTTGTTCTTTTTGACGCGTTTGCTAACCACCTTGGGCGGTGCTTTGCATTCGCCACGAGAAGGGTCTAGACGGCAGCGAATTTTCCAGAATAACTTCAGTGCGGTAGGGTTGTTGATCTGATCGTCTTGTAAGGCAAGTCTAATGCGTTTACTGAAGTGATCAATCTCATCCTTTACGAATTGATTAGTTTTAATCCAGTAGTGCTTGGGGATTTCCTCTTCGGCATCAACTACCATTTTGTTCATCGCTTTCATTCGTGTCAGCATGTAGTTTCGCATTTTATTCCCGAAATCCTCAGGGAACTGATCACGACGAGCAATGGTTTGAAGCATTCCGTAATATAGCCGGTAATCAATAATTCCTCCTTTATCTGCAAGACCCTCGTAAAGCTCAAAGGTGTTGTAGGCAAGAGCGGGCATGATCACAATATCAACTTCGCCGGTTTTAAATTTATCTGCAAAGTTTGATAGTGTTACCGTGACAGGTTTGGACTTAGATAAACTTGCAAATTTATACATTTGCGGATCATTATTCAAAATCGCAATCTTTTGACCAGAAAATTCGTCAATTGTGTCAATCGAGCGGTCTTTAACAAAGGCATACATCGAACCAACAGGGAAGGTTGTTACAACCTCATAATTGTTTTCGATCATCAGCTTGCCAGCCCTAGAGCGGCTTAGCGTAGCGATAGCAAGCTCAAGCCCTTTCTCTGAGTTAATTGCTCCAATTGCGTCCATTGTGCCGGCAAACTTAACAAACTGGCGCGACAGGATGCTCGTAAGAACGGCAGCCTCGCAGTTGCCAGCCTTAAATTGCTTAACAACATCGGTTTCTTCGGTGTAGGCGACAAATTTGAGCTTTAATCCCCAGGCTTGAGCTCGTGGAATAACGTCGGAATAAAATGTCATCACTGGGCCACTTCGGCCAACAGGATCCCAAACGCAGAACGTTTTAGATTCTAAAGAAAAAGCAGAGCTACTGAACAGGCTTATCAAGATGCAAAGAAATATAGAGAAGAGCTTCATACAGCACACCTCTGCTGAAGAGCTGGGCGGTATATATATGAATTCATGTGGCTGTTGAAAAAAAGCTGGCCAGTGAAATGACTAAATAGTCGAGTAGTCATTCGTATTCATCCTTGTTTAGAGCGTATTGTGGTGCATTATTTTTTGCTGGCAAAGCCTATCATAGTCCTTGGCTAGATAGGGTGAATCAGATAACAAAAATTATAATTAGGGGCAGAAAGGCTTGAATTGCTATCAACGTCCATGCTTTTGCAATTATATAGAAAATCCAGATGTTTCGTTTTATTGTCGAATTGTAAAGTATTGTACAATATATGCTCAATTTACTGGTCGTGTTGATAAAGCTATGTTCTCATCTATATTAATAGAAACATTACGCAACATTGGTTCACGTATTACTCCCGCAGTTTGTTGCAAGCTTTAGA
>NZ_LWFZ01000813.1:0-2639 GCF_001635225.1 Oleiphilus sp. HI0086 | reverse complement strand
AGTAAAGTGACAAACCAAGAACTTGTCTCAAGCCATAAATTAAAAAACCAGCTAACTAATATAGAAAGCTGGCTTCATCACGATGAGATTGTAACGTTTATTCTAAACGGCTACTTTTCGTATCGATCACTTTTCTTCACATATTCCAAAGCGTCGATTACCGCTTTGCGTGCCTTGTCTTCAACCTCATGCCTTTCAGTGGGTGAGGTGTAGAAAAACATATCCACTTCATGGCGAATGTATCGTGGTGGCAAATGGTTTAAGGCTATACAAAGCACATCGGTGAGAACATCCTCATCAAAATCCTGCCCTTCTACCTCTTTAGCCAGTGTTTCAATTACCAAGGATTCGTAGTAATTCTGAATATTATCAAGAAGTGACATTAATATACCTCGTACTATCAGCAACAATTTTTATGTTTAGATCGATTTACACTCATGTAGATCGTCCCAGCCATTAAAGCATCTAAAGATAGAGTCTAGCATCTAAAACAATTAACAACAGAGCCAGTTTCAAAATGGCGATCAAAAAGCGGTAGAAAGCCTGTTTTCATTTAGTTACCCAATCACAACCCAATTAACAATAATTAATCGCATCTTGGCTGGCTAGGCCTGCGCTGATCACATACAATCGGAAGTAACCGTATATTTTATATGCTCATTTATTGGCAAAATTATTCTTATGATGATAACGAAGCGAAATATTTACACCCTTCTACTTAGCGTTCTAATCAGCTCGCTTTCCCTTTCTGTTTACGCTAAAGAAAGCAAAGCAGAATTTACTGAAGAACTCGCTCCAACAAGAGCCCAACAAGAAGCAAGCCTGTATGTTGCTCGCTCATTATCGCTAAATCATTACCGCAAGCAGCACATCGATAAAACACTTTCTGAGAAGGTTTACGAAAACTACCTTGATTCACTCGATCCCTCTCGAATTTATTTTCTTAGCGAAGATATTACAGAGTTCGAGATTTACCGCTTTCGCTTAGATAGTGCCTTAAAAACTGGTCAGTTAGACCCTGCATTCAGAATTTATAACCGCTACCAGACGCGAGTAATCACTCGCCTCAATAAACAAATTGAATTTCTCAATACCAAGCTGAACACCTTAGACTTTACTAAAGACGAATATATTTTAACTGACCGTTCAGAAGTAGACTGGGCAACAAGTGAAACAGAGCTGGATAATATCTGGCGCAAGCGAACTAAAAATACGGCCCTGTCTCAAAAACTAGACGGTAAAACCAACGAAGAAATTAAAGAGTCCTTACTAAAGCGTTATCAAAACCAGCTAAAGCGAACTCTACAAGTAAGAAGTGAAGATGCATTTTCTGCCTACATGAATGCCTTCACTACCCTATACGATCCTCATACCACCTATTTTTCACCACGCTCTTCAGAAAATTTCAACATTAATATGAGCTTATCCTTAGAAGGTATCGGCGCCGTACTACAAGCAGATAATGAATTTACTAAAGTGGTCCGTCTAGTTGCTGGCGGGCCAGCACAGAAACAAGGCAAACTTCACTCTGCTGACCGTATTGTTGGTGTTGCCCAAGGAGAGAAAGGCGATATGGTTGAGGTAATTGGCTGGCGACTTGATGAAGTCGTTGAGCTCATTAGAGGCCCCAAGCATTCTAAAGTCAGACTCAAAGTCATACCGCATACTGCCAAACTAGATACTGACACAATAGAAATTAAAATCGTTCGCGACAAAGTTAAGCTCGAGGAACAAGCGGCTGCCAGTTCAGTACTTGATATAGAGCGCGACGGAAAAAATCATCGAATTGGCGTTATTGATATCCCAACTTTCTACGCTGACTTCAAAGCCATGCAAGAAGGTGACCCAAACTATAAGAGCACGACACGAGACACGCTCAAATTACTAAAAGAAATGCAGGCAGAACAAGCTTTAGACGGACTTGTGATTGATTTACGCGGGAACGGTGGCGGCTCTCTCGATGAGGCTAATCAACTAACCGGACTATTTATACATGAAGGCCCTACCGTGCAAATCAGAGGAGCCAATCACCGCATTGAGGTATTGGATGATCCCGATCCTAAACTGATGTACGACGGTCCGCTCATTGTCTTGGTAGATAGACTAAGCGCCTCTGCCTCTGAAATCTTTGCTGGCGCAATTCAGGATTATGGTCGCGGTATCGTAATGGGTACACCAACATTCGGCAAAGGGACTGTACAAGCAGTTCGCCCACTTAACCATGGCCAGTTAAAAATAACACAAGCCAAGTTTTATAGAATCTCTGGCGCTAGCACCCAGCACAAAGGCGTTGTCCCGGATATTATTTTACCTGACACCATTGATACTTCGAAAGTAGGTGAAGATGCCCTGGATCACGCACTTGAGTGGGACTCCATTGCTTCAGCCAAATTTAGCAAGGTGGGCGCCTTGAGCCCGCTTAGCCAAAAACTAGCCGAGAGCCATATCACACGTATTACACAACATCCTGAATACGTACTTTTGTTAGAAGAAATAGAATTACTAGAATCTCAGCGCGGTATAGAAAAAGTAACGATTAACGAACAAAAACGAAAAACCGAAGACGAAGCCTTCGACAAGGCACGCTTGGACTTACTTAACAAGCGCCGCCGACTTGAACAAAAGCCAGAATTTGAATC
>NZ_LWFZ01000812.1:0-3210 GCF_001635225.1 Oleiphilus sp. HI0086 | reverse complement strand
TCTTTAATCTCAGCCCCAGCTAGGTAGCGAGTCTCTCTAGAACCAGGCACATTAGATAAGACAGCGGAGGTTTTGTTACCAAAACTTTCCAATAGGGTTTTCTGAACATTTTTAGGCAGCATGCCTGCCGCATAAAGAATGCCGTAGGACAAAGCTGGTTGAAGAGACTGTTTCAAAGAAATCATGTCATGCTTAATCTTGCAGACTCTCTCCAGCGGATTCTCGATCCCAACAGGCAAAGCCACAAAAACCGTTCCGAAGCAGTTACCCAGGTCGTCAGGGTTACCAGCCATATCCACTTTGCTTTCAGGGCGAATATTGACAGGCAAGGTCACGTGAACCTGCTTGCCATCGAGTTCTTCACCTGCAAGCAGCAACTCCTCGCGAAAGGCACCCGCAACACAAGAAATCAACAAGTCATTAATCTTACAGCCAACCACCTTGGAAATACCGTAAAACTTATCAAAGCTTATCGGCTCAGACCAGGCACAGGTTTTGCGAACACCTAACTTACCCTTCAAGACACGCTTAGGGTCTGGTGCCATCGTCGCCAACTGAGCTAGTTCTGCCGCTGCTTTAACTCCATCACCAACAAGCTCTCTAAGTGCTTCTTTATCGCGTAATACCTGAATACCTTCAGAAGAGACTTTCCTAGCCAATGAGGCATACCGATCTACACGAACTTTCGCAGTATCCACTACTTTCTGGTACCGGGGCCATTCGTAATTAATATCAGTAAGTGTCTCACTTTCTTCGGCCGCTACCTCGTCGTTATCCGCACATGAAGGTGAAAACGGTTTCACATTCGGCGCATCATCGGTAATCGAGTGAAAAACAGAAATCAAAGCTAGCCCGTCTGCATAGCTATGATGAACCCGCAGAATAATCGCATTACCCTGCTCATAGTTATCGACAAACAATAGCTGCCACAAAGGTTTGCTTGCATCCAGCGGTATGCTCGCCTGATCCGCAAGATAGCTCTGTAGAGCTTCTTTGTCTGCATTACCTGTTAGCGCAACACGTTTAACATGGTTATCAATATCGAAGTAAGGATCTTCCTGCCAATAATACTGCCCGGTCTTGAATACAGGGCAAGAAGTAAAGCGTGGAAAACGTAAGAAACGATTAATGATGGTATTTCTAAAATCATCAAAAGCCATACTCTCGGTAATGAGCATGGCATTTATAATCATCAGGTTGGTAGGAGAGTCCATACGCAACCAAGCTGTATCAGCACCTGTTAAAGGTTTTAATTTGCTGTTACTCATGCCTGACCCCAAATATTGTTTTTATGTAATGAGAACGACAGAACGATAGTGATTGCAAAGATAGCAGATATCTTGGCGAAACGGCACCAAGAAAGTAGTGTTATATCTGAGCAATATGACATTCAAGTTTCAATTGAAACCAAATGTTACATTTTTTAACACCGAAAAATAAGCCCATCTGCCATAATTATTTCATAGAGTTACAGACGCTTTTAAACTTAAGTTCTAAATAGCGCTCATTGTTTGACCAATTTAATATTCCATTGTTGCTCAAGCTGCGTATACTTATTGATAAATAATCTAACATTTGCACGGTTTCAGATACAAAGTGAAACCTAAGCAAAGCCATAGTCACAGGGCCTTCCAAGTGTGCAAACGCCGGAAAAGCCAGCTGCCAAATTTTAAGCGCAGCATGACTATTAGAGAGTTGGGAGAGTAAAATGCAAGCAATCCATGCGCGCAAACTGATAAAGCCGATCGAACAAAGCTATACCGAAATGTTTTCGGGCAAGGTCTTCACCGTCGGTAAAGGCGCGGTTAGCATTCGAAACCATAGCAGCCAAGCGAAACATACCGTTATTGGCGTTCACGGTTTTTTGGAAAATCATTGCTACTTTACGCAACTCTATAATGATTCTTCTACAGAATTGGTATTATTGACCTGCAGTAACTACCACGTTCCTGTTAGCGGCCCTATCCCAGAGCCAGCTGAGTGGGAAATACCTATTAAGTACCCTGAAGCGACCATTGAATACGATGCATGCGTCCTTAACCAGGCTCTCGAAAATTTACCGACAACTGAAAACATTCGTATTCACGGTCACTCTCGTGGCGGCGCCGTTATTCTCCAAGCGGTAAGCTTTCGACCAGAACTCTATAAGAATGTTGAGCTAATTCTCGAAGCGCCAGCCTTGCCTGGTGGTAAAACTCACCCACTAGTTTCAGCAATGCTGGAACCTGTCAGCCATGGTATGTGGCCCTGGGTTGTTCGTATGATTAATAGTACACCTTCATCGTCTTATGGACAAATGTTTTTTGGCAAGACCAATGAGCGCAAGAAACAACTGCTCAATAAGATGTTTAGTGCAACCAAAGACCATCTGACTATCGTGCGCAACATTGAGAACCTGTTTGCCTGGATGGATAAAGCTGACTATTCAGTTTATGAGCATGTTAAGCATGGCACCTTCCTAATCCCTAAACTAGATAGAATTCTTGACCGTGACTTAATGCTTGCCAGTGCCAAGCATAGCCCGAATGCCGTGAGAATTGTTGAAACTGATGCGATGAGCCATTTCGTATCACTGGACGACCCTAAATGGACACCGAGCCTTGACGACATGCCCACCGTTCTTAGCAACAAGCCCGCTCGTCCAACAATGAAACTCAACCCCGACCAGCAAAAGAAGCTACAATTATCTGCAGGCGTGTAGCACTTCTTAGCAGATAGTGACTCCGGCGTTGAGCCTTCAGCGCCCAAAACAGCCTTCAGCGCCAAAACAGCTCTCAACACCAGGCATTCAAAAATTCCACTCGATTCAGCGCCTGTCTTTCTATAGAATTCCAAACCTGTTCTATTGAGTATCAGGGATCCGCGATCACTATGAGCCGTGACAAGCTTCTTCACACCCATGCTTCTAGCCCTGCGGCCAAAAGGCTAAGAGAGGCAATGCTCAATTATCACGACTTCCAACAGCAATCAAAGCTCGACAATATCGACCACCACTTGGCAAAACTCGCTCACTGGCAAAGTGAGCGCTTAAAGTTCAGTCATCGCGATTTTTATCAATCAAGCGACTATCAAGACGGCTTATCCTTCCTGTTTACGGATTTATATTCAACCGAGGATTTCAGCGACCGCGATCGGGATCTTGAGCGAATATTTCCTAAAATGATCAAGCTTTTACCAAAAAAAATTCTTGAAACAGTGAGTCTTCTGGTA
>NZ_LWFZ01000811.1:0-6580 GCF_001635225.1 Oleiphilus sp. HI0086 | reverse complement strand
TGGCCGTCTGTCTTCAAGGTAATACATAAATCTGAATTACCAGAAGGGTGCGCCACAACTTGCTCAGCAATACTTTCTACCACACCTGAGCTGGGTGCATGCAAGCCGACACTGATATAACCGTCTGCTTCAGCCAATAACTGGCCTTTTTTTACTTGTTGACCCACTTCAACCAAGACCTTGGAGGCTTGACCAATATGTTGCTGTAAAGGTAAAACAAGTAGTGGCGGAATGCCCGCCTCAGTAATCGCTGTCTCGCTCGATAGCGACTTCATTTCCGCCGGGTGAATACCACCATGAAAGTCTGATAAGGAACGTCCACTCGTGGCAATGATCTGTGTATTGTTCTGTGTCATGGCACTCATACAGACTGCACCTCCACAGGCTGAGACTTATCCGTAGCAATAATATGTACAGGCTTGGGTAAGTCCCAATGCCATGCTGATAGCCCCTTATCTACTGGCACCATATCGATACAATCTACCGGGCAAGGCTCTACACACAAATCACACCCAGTACATTCAGATTCAATAACTGTATGCATGTGCTTAGCCGCCCCTAAAATCGCATCGATAGGACACGCCTGGATACACTTAGTGCAGCCTATGCACTCATCTTCACGAATTACTGCGACCTGCTTGGCTTTTTCTTCACCGTGCTCAGCATCCAAGGCCATCGGTTCAACGTCTAATAAATCGGCCAGGGCCTGAATAGTCGCTTCGCCACCGGGAGGACATTTGTTGATATCTTCGCCCGCAGCAATACCCTCAGCATAAGGTCGGCAACCTGGGTGACCACATTGGCCACATTGAGTCTGAGGTAATAAACCGTCGATCTGATCAACGATTGGGTTGCCATCAACTTTAAACCTGACGGAAGCAAAACCCAGTAATGCGCCAAAAACAACAGCTAGCGCTAATAGCGCGACAATGGCGGTAATAACAATACTCATCTAGATATTCACCAAACCAGTAAAGCCCATAAAAGCGAGAGACATCAGCCCCGCCGTGATCATACCAATAGCTGAACCTTTAAAAGGCGTTGGCACATCAGCCACAGCAATACGTTCTCGCATTGCTGAAAATAGGATGAGCACTAAGGAAAAACCAAGCGCGGCACCAAAGCCATACATAATCGACTCAACAAAGCCGTTCTGCTTTTTAATGTTTAACAGCGCCACACCCAATACTGCACAGTTAGTGGTAATCAGCGGCAGAAAGATCCCAAGTACTCGATAGAGTAAGGGGCTGGTTTTACGAACAACCATCTCGGTAAACTGCACGACCACAGCAATCACCAAAATAAAGGTAATGGTCTGCAAGTACTCCAAACCTAGCGGCTGTAATAAGTAGGTAAAGGCCAAATAACTGCATACTGAAGACAGAGTCAGGACGAAGGTTGTCGCCAAGGACATCCCCATCGCTGTTTCCAGCTTGTTGGATACCCCCATAAACGGGCATAACCCCAGAAACTGAACCAGTACAAAGTTATTCACCAGAATCGTACTGACAAGAATTAGCAAATATTCAGTCATTCATTTCTCTCTAAAATTGAGACCCGTTATTATCCTTTTTAGTGCCACAAACCCAACTACATGATTCTCATGCCTGGCTGTGCACCGGAATGAGGCTCAAGCAACCAGATATCTTTGCCACCAGGGCCTGCAGCCAATACCATGCCTTCCGACATACCAAACTTCATCTTACGAGGTTTAAGGTTCGCTACCATAACCGTTAGCTTGCCAATCAAATCTTCTGGCTGATAAGCCGACTTGATACCAGAGAATACTTGCTTTTGCTCTGTTCCCAAATCCAAAGTAAGTTTCAGTAGCTTTTTAGCCCCTTCAACATGCTCTGCGTTCTTAATCAATGCAACGCGTAAATCCACTTTGGCAAAATCATCAAACTCAATTTCTGGCGCAATTGCCTCACCACCAGGCAAATCACTTTCTTCAACTGGCTTCTCTTCTTTCTTTCCTAGCTGCATTTCTGCCGCCGCAGCTTCTTTAGAAGCTTCAACCATCTTATTGACCTTATCCATTTCGACACGCGTCATCATCGGCTTAAACTTGTTGATTTGATGATCTAACAATAGCTCGGTACGCGCATCCCAGTTCAATTCAATGTTTAAGAAGCCTTGCGCCTTTTCAGTCATACCCGGTAGCACTGGCGCTAAATAGGTCATCAGCTGGCGGAACATATTGATACCATTGGAGCAAATTTGCTGTAGCTCAGCTTCTTTGCCTTCTTCCTTGGCAATCACCCAAGGTGCCTTTTCATCGATATACTGATTTGCCAGGTCAGCAAGCTCCATAATCTTACGAATCGCCTTACCAAACTCTCGACCTTCGTAGAAAGCTGCAATCTCGTCACCTGCATAGATAAACTTCTGAAGCAGCTCGGTTTCTTCACAACTCGCTGCTAACTTGCCATCAAAACGCTTAGTAATAAAACCGGCACAACGGCTGGCAATATTCACAACCTTACCGACCAAGTCAGAATTAACACGTTGCGCAAAATCTTCCAGATTCAAGTCCAGATCATCGACCGCATTAGTCAATTTGGCCGCAAAGTAATAACGCAGGTATTCAGGGTTTAGGTGCTCTAAATAAGTACGCGCTTTAATAAATGTGCCTCGTGACTTGGACATCTTCTTACCATTTACGGTAACGAAGCCATGAGCATGCACCGCATTCGGTGTACGATAACCCGCGCAGCTCAGCATTGCTGGCCAAAATAAAGCATGGAAATTAACGATATCTTTACCGATAAAATGATAAAGCTCGGTATCTGAACCTGCCTTCCAATATTCGTCGAAGTCCAAACCCTCTGTCTTATCACACAAATTTTTGAAACTCGCCATATAACCGATCGGCGCATCCAGCCATACGTAGAAGAATTTACCTGGCTGATTTGGAATCTCGAAACCGAAGTAAGGCGCATCGCGGCTGATATCCCATTCTTGCAGACCTGAATCCAACCACTCCGCTAGCTTGTTAGCAATTTGTGGCTGTAAGGCACCACTACGCGTCCACTCTTTAAGGAAGTCGGAAAAATCAGGTAATTTGAAAAAGAAGTGTTCAGATTCTTTTTCAATCGGTGTCGCACCGGAGATTACTGACTTAGGGTCAATCAGCTCCATCGGCATATAGGTCGCTGCACAGACTTCGCAGTTATCACCGTACTGATCTTCTGCCTTACATTTAGGGCAAGTACCTTTTACGTAGCGATCAGCGAGAAATAGATTCTTCTCAGGGTCAAAAGCCTGGGTAATGCTACGCGTGGCAATCTTGCCGTTAGCGGCACACGCCTCGTAGATAGAAGAAGAAAGAGCTTTATTTTCTTCGGAGTGGGTGGAGTGATAGTTATCAAAATGAATCTGGAAATCAGCAAAGTCCTGCTGATGCTCCGCTTTTGTTTTATCTATCAGCTGCTCTGGCGTGATGCCTTCCTTCTCGGCACGCAGCATAATGGCTGTACCGTGTGCATCATCTGCACAAACATAGGTACATTGCTCACCACGTGATTTCTGGAAACGAGTCCAGATATCGGTCTGAATATATTCCAACAAATGACCCAGGTGAATCGGGCCGTTAGCGTAAGGAAGGGCACTGGTTACCAGAATTTTTCGCACTGAATTCTCTTCTCTTGTAGATAAACAATTGCCCACGTAAGTTGGAAATAAGAACTCACTGGACAATCAAAACAATTCGGGAGTAAAAACCGCGCTATCATACCTATCTATTGGACATTTTTCATCCTGATATCGTGGTAAAGTTTGTTTCCAAACCAGGACGCTTAAGATTATATCCTCAAGAGACAGAAATTAGCCCTGCCCTTTCGTGCTATTTATTCTTTATAATGCGCCTTTCTTTCAAGAACCTTAGCAATGGTAGCAACATGTCATCAGTTAATCAGCGCGAGCTAGAAGATGCGATTAAAGGCTTTAATGACCCTTATCTAAACAAAGATTTGTTTTCCTTGGAGGCCATCAAGTCCCTTACTTACGACAATAAGCAAGTAAAGCTCGATATTGAAATGCCTTACGCCTGCAAAGGTACTTTAGGCGCAATGCAGCAGATACTTACGAGCAACCTGGAGTTTGTTGATGGCGTCGAAAGTGTCGATATATCTGTCTCTTTCAAAATAAAGGCGCATAAAGCGCAAGGCCAGGTTCCTGCTTTCGAACGCGTCAAAAACGTCATTGTGGTAGCGTCTGGCAAAGGTGGTGTTGGTAAAAGCACCAGTTCAGTTAACCTGGCACTGGCACTCGCTCAAGAGGGCGCAACTGTTGGTATTCTTGATGCTGATATTTACGGCCCAAGCGTAGGTATGATGCTGGGCATTCCAGAAGGCCAACGCCCTGAAACTGAAGAAGAAAAGTTCTTTGTGCCTATCGAGGCTCATGGCATACAGGCAATGTCGATGGCCTTTCTTGTAGATAATAACACCCCCATGGTTTGGCGCGGCCCCAAAGTTAGCGGTGCTTTGATGCAACTAGCCACGCAAAGCCTATGGAATAACCTGGACTACCTGATTATCGATATGCCACCAGGCACGGGTGACATCCAACTCACCTTGGCGCAGAAAATCCCTGTAACCGGCTCCGTTATTGTCACCACACCTCAAGATATTGCCTTGCTTGACTGCAAAAAAGGCATCGAGATGTTCCGTAAAGTAGACATTGACGTACTAGGTGTAATCGAGAATATGAGCACTCATATTTGTAGCGAATGCGGCCACCATGAACCCTTGTTTGGTGAAGGTGGCGGTGCACGTATCGCACAGGCTTATCAGACCGAAGTACTTGGGGAGATGCCTTTACACAAAACCATTCGTGAACAAACCGATGCAGGCCAACCAACCGTTGTGGCAGAGCCTGATAGCGAAGTGTCTCACTTATATAGAGATATAGCGCGCAAGGTTTCGGCAGCAATTTCGCAGAAAGCACTCGACCCAAAACGAGCCTTCCCGAATATTGTTGTTAGCCGGGGCTAATCACCAAGAAACAGCAACTAAGACAATAGACACTTAATTTTATATCAGGATACCTCCTATGCAATGGCTTAATGACGCTGCTCAAGCAATTAATCTGGAAGCCCAAACAGCGGCAAGTACTCGTCAGGGGCAACTAACCAAGCCACCCGGTTCATTAGGCCAGCTGGAATCGCTAGCAATCAAATTTGCTGGCTTACAAGGCAAGGAAGTACCCACTATAGACAAGATCATGATCCGTATTTTTGCTGCAGACCACGGTGTTGTTGATGAAGGTGTTTCGGCCTTCCCTCAAATCGTGACAGGTGAGATGGTAAAAAACTTTGCCGCTGGCGGTGCCGCGATTACCGTATTAGCTCGCCAATTGAATGCTGATTTCGGCGTAATTAACCTAGGCACAGTCAATGAACTCGCTCCCTTAGATAGCGTGACTGACCAGCGTATTACTGCCGGCACCGCGAACTTCTGCCAGCAAAGCGCGATGAGCGAGGAACAACTAAGCCAAGCACTAGAAGCCGGGGCTCAATCAGCATCACAAGCAAAAGAGTTGGGTATCGAGCTGTTTATTGGTGGTGAGATGGGCATAGGTAATACCACCAGCGCTTCCGCTTTAACAGCAGGCTTGACTGACTTACCTGTGGAGCAGCTCATCGGAAGAGGAACGGGTATTGATGACGAAGGTATCCAGCGAAAGCTCAAGGCTGTACAACAAGGCTTAGACCTTCACAAAACCAGTGATACGACAGCAAGCGAACTATTGGCCAAGCTTGGCGGCTTTGAAATTGCCGGACTGGTTGGCGCCTATATTCGCTGCGCTCAACTGGGTATTAGCGTTTTGGTAGACGGTTTTATCAGCTCGGCAGCAGCCTTAGTAGCAACGCGAATTAACCCCTCTATTCGTCCCTGGTTGTTTTTCTCTCACTGTTCAGAAGAAGCCGGTCATAAACACCTATTGCAAACACTTGAAGCCGAACCCTTGCTGAGTCTAGGTATGCGGCTGGGCGAAGCTAGTGGTGCCGCCGTCGCTGCGCCCCTCTTACAGTCTGCCTGTCTGCTTCATGCCCAAATGGCAACCTTTGATCAGGCTGGCGTCAGTCAGTAATTTGAGCTGCCATAATCGCCTGCTACACACGGAGCATTTTTTGTGAGCCAACGAGAAACACCCGCTGCTAATCAAATTAAAGCGGCGATCATTGCCCTTCAATTCTTGAGTGCAATCCCTGTTGGCCAGCAATCTGCTCCGACTGAGAAAGAGATAGGCGCATCACTCAGCTGGTATCCACTTGTTGGTCTATTGCTGGGTATAATCTTGTGCTCAGCATCATTACTTTTGAGCTTTGTTTTTCCAACACTTCTAAGTGCGGCTCTAATCTTAACGCTATGGGTAGTGCTTACCGGCGCTCTACATCTCGACGGTTTTGCCGACAGTGCTGATGCCTGGATGGGTGGGCTTGGCTCAAAAGAAAGAACTCTGCGACTTCTGAAAGATCCAACATCTGGCCCAATTGCTATTGCAGCGACTGTTTTATTAATGCTTTTGAAGCTCTTAACTATTGAGCTAATCATCAATCAGGATATTTGGCTGC
>NZ_LWFZ01000810.1:0-634 GCF_001635225.1 Oleiphilus sp. HI0086 | reverse complement strand
CGAGGACAGGGGATATCTCTGGATTCGCTGAGGCTTCGAGCTTGTTTCGACGACCACCAGTATCAGCCTGGCTCAGCATTAGTCTATAAATTGCAGGGTTTTCTACGGCAAACTGAACGTAGGCGACGCCGTAGTTAAATACCAAATCCCATGGATCAGTATAGCTCTTCTTAATATCTATCAAGCGTTTAGTTAGGTCATCGAAGCCTGATGCAGCGATAGCTTGTAAGAGCTCTTTCTTGTTCTTAAAGTGAGTATAAGGTGCCATATGCGACACCCCTACTTCTGCGGCAATGGCTCTTAAAGATAGAGCATCTACGCCTTTAATTTTTAATATGTCTTTAGCTGACTCAACTAATGCCGTCTTCAAGTCACCATGGTGATATGGCTTACTTTCAGCACTAATTGAGGCGTCACCTTGGGACTTAGAACTAGACATCCAGGTTTGTTACTTCCAAAGCATTTGTCTGAATAAAGTCTCGTCTTGGTTCAACTTCATCACCCATTAAGGTCGTAAAGATCTGATCAGCGGCAACCGCATCTTCGATATTTACTTTCATCATACGGCGACTTTCTGGGTCCATCGTTGTTTCCCAGAGCTGCTCAGGGTTCATCTCACCTAGACCTTTATATC
>NZ_LWFZ01000809.1:0-1982 GCF_001635225.1 Oleiphilus sp. HI0086 | reverse complement strand
CTTCATGCTTGGTTAGATAATAAAGCAATGCTGGGACTACACCCGCCGCACCGTTTGTTGGCGCGGTTACGACTGCTTGTCCCGCAGCATTCTCTTCATTGACCGCCATTGCGTATGCACAAAGCCAATCATTGACACTAGCATTACTGGGATTCGCGCTAAGATCGGAATATAACTTGTTTGCACGCCGCTCTAATAACAGTCCTCCGGGCAGTTGCCCATCAGCAGATAAACCACGTTCTATGCTTGCAAACATCGCCTCCTTAACTGTGCAAATATTTGCCTCAGTAACACTCTCAGCACTACTCATGCATTCATTTTCCATCTGAATTACTGCAAAGCTTTTATCTTCTTTCTCGGCGATAGACAGCAACTCACTCATGTTTGAATAGGTATGTTTCTGGCTGTGGCCGAACGGCACTTTACGCCTCCCTTTTTTCTCCTTTTGGCGCTTACTCTTATCGGCAAGTTCATCTTTAGTTAAAATAAAACCGCCACCAACGGAAAAGTACGTTTCAGACAAAATGACCCGTTCTTTCTCACCAGCACTTGATAGCGTAAAGCTGAAACCATTCGGATGTTCCGGGTACACGAGCTTCATATCAAACTCTATTCCCGACGCTGGGCCAAAGTTTACACACACACCTTGAACAATTTCGATAAAGTTTTTTTGCTGAAAACTATCAATCGCTTTTTCTAAATTACCGTTGAATGAAAGCTTAGCGGCCTGTGCCGGCGAATAGCCATTGAGACCCAGAAGGATTGCCGTATCTGTACCATGACCAATACCCGTATACGCTAAGGAACCTGTCAAGCGGCACCTAAGATTAAGGCGCTTGCCTTTAAGAAAGGTGGGATTTATAGCCTTTATCTTAGTGACGAAGTCCTTTGCGGCAATCATAGGGCCATTAGTATGAGAGCTGGAAGGTCCAATACCTAGTTTAAATAGATCTGTAATACTCGTGAACATAATACAACCTCACGCGTGATTTCTTTCTATGCAGGTAGCAACAAACCATAATCATCTTATTATAGCCTTAAACCCGTAACTCAGCCTGAACTTACAGCCTCATATAATAATTTATGGGTAGACACAGCCGATATTTGTCTATGACAAACAAACGATTAAGCCTTACAATGCAGCCGTGCTTATTATGGAGGATCGCTATGAAAAACTTATTCGACATCACCACGTCTACCCTTGCATCAACACTACGTGTTTGGCGTGGCACGTCAGCGAGCAAGGTTGCAATACAACCTGAGCAGGAGCTGGTTATATTCGACAGAGAAGGTTGCCCGGAATGTCGGTTTGTCAGGGAAGCACTGACCGAACTCAACCTTGATGCAATGGTAGCCCCCTGCCCAATCGGTGGGCGTGATATAAAAAAACTTGCACAAGAATCCGGCAGCCAGACGCTCCCAAGGTTATTCGACCCCAACACTGACCTCAATATTGCTGGCCGCGATGAAATTGTTACTTACCTATTTAAAGAGTACAGGGGCTTGGAAGTCCCTAAGCAACTCCGCCGCAGTTTAATGAATGATACGGCATCCAAACTGGCTAGTGTTTTACGTAATAATGCAGGTGTCCACGCGCGCCCTGCAAAAGCGGCTAAACTCCCATTGACGCTATATAGCTTCGAATCCAGCCCTTTTTCTCGTGTAGTAAGAGAAAAACTATGCGAACTTGAATTGCCATACTTACTGATCAATTTGGGCAAGCAGCAACTAGCTGATATGGGTCCGGCAAACTTCCGCTTCAGCATTGGCGCTTATCAACCATTAGAAAACACCAAGCGCGATGATTTCTTTAAAAAACATGGAAACGTGCAAGTACCGTTTCTTATTGATCCCAATACCGGAACAGAAATGTTTGAGTCTCAAGAAATTGCTCGCTATTTAGAGTCCACTTACGCGCAATAAAACGCGTTGACACAGCATATATAGCCTCTTATTTTCTTTAGTTAGCCATAAGCGCTAGT
>NZ_LWFZ01000808.1:0-4183 GCF_001635225.1 Oleiphilus sp. HI0086 | reverse complement strand
TGTGAGATGCCCATTGTTGGGGGGCATACTGCAGAAGGTGCTGAACTAAGCCTTGGCTTTACCATTAATGGTCTAACCGATGAAAACCAGCTTCTAACCAAGGCTGGGCTTCAGCCAGGTGATAAATTGATTCTAACTAAAGCGCTGGGAACAGGGGCTTTATTTGCAGGGGATATGCGAGGCTTGGCGAAGGGGCCTTGGGTGAAATCGGCGATTGAAATGATGCTTCAGTCTAACCAAAAGGCGAGTCATATCCTCTTCAACCATAGGGCGAAAGCTTGTACCGATGTCACGGGCTTTGGCTTAGCTGGACACTTACTGGAAATGCTTCAGGCGTCAAAGCAAAAGGCTTCTTTGAATCTGGCTTCCTTACCTGTATTGGACGGTACTGAAGCACTGATGGCTAAGGGTATATTCTCGAGCTTGCATGAGCAAAACAAACAAATCGATACCAAGATGCGTGCTTTTATTTCCTTGGAAACGCCGAAAGAAGCAGAGATTTTATTTGACCCCCAAACTGCGGGAGGTTTATTGGCTGGAGTGCCTGCTGATCAAGCGAACGCTTGTTTAAATGAGCTGAGAACCGCGGGTTATGACTTGGCTTGTGTGATTGGCGAAGTGATTAAGTAGTAATATCCAGCTACCTTACCATCCTTTGGAGGGGGCTGACTTGAAGGCATTCACAAAGGTAAGAATATCTCGTTGAGGGAGGTACTTTTCATCGTTAGCATGTGTGAAAAATAAACAAAATAAAAACACACATGTGCAAAAGGATGTTTGTATGAGTACCTACTTTTCCAGCATCAAAGATGAAATTCATACATTGGGCAAACTCATTGCAGGTTGTATTTACGCGAAAACGGTTTTATTCGTTGAAAACTGTTATTCCGATATGACTCCCTTGCAGGATGAAGAGCTATCGGAGATTTCCGGCCAAGCTTTTGTCACCCTAGACCAGGAAACCGTTCTTGGAAAAGAAATGACCCGAGTAAATATTGGTATGGAACTCAAGACGCAGCTGAACGTTGAGGAGCTTAAATTAGGCGAATATCCTCGCTGGGAAAATGGCGAAGCTTGTTTTGAGTGTGATGGAACAGAACCAGGCTTGGAAAAGCAGGGCGCAGATCTTTGGGTTAAGAATATGAGCTTTGGCGCGATTGCCGAGACCAGTGGTAGAAAGATGGATGGACGCTACTATAGAGCGGGCGAAATCATTCCTTTTGAGTTTTATGACCCTTACATCGAAATCGCTAAAGAAGACGATGAACTAGTGGGTATGCGTATTGGCTTTCATCAGGCGCGTGGTATTTTCTCTGGGGATATTTTGAGCTTTACCGGTCAACTGCCCGTTCAAATAAAGGATAATGCTTACGCATTGATTGATGCCCCTAATCGCCCCTGGTGGTTTGCCTTAGCGGGGGCTCTCTTGCCTTTTACACCGGTAGAAGGGCAGGCTCATCCGATTACCGCACCGAATGTGGTGGATGGTGAGGTAGATTATGAAAGCGGTGGTCAGCCAGACCCTGTCCGAGCGACCCATATCGGTTTGCCCAGTGGTTCAAATTTTACGCTTGGGCCTATCCCGTTTATTGGTGATATAGATTTTGCCACGACTGACTGTAACCTTCATGGAGTTCCGACCTGTTTTCCGATGACTCAGTTTAAAAGCATGGAAGTAGGGGAAAAACAAAAGAACGGCACTTTTCTACCTACTGGCGGTTTCTTTTTGTCGATGCAGAAAAAGGCCATGGAATGGATTGAACCTGTTAGTCAGCAACGCGTTTCGACACCGAGCGGAGTATTCTTCAGTGTTCCGGTTGGGAGTGTTGAATTCAACCTGGAACAATCATTTCATGGTACGCCTCGCCGCCGAGTTGAGTATATTGATAGAGGTGTGGGCTTGTTTTAGTTCGATTGACCTTACAGTATTGATTAAGTGCTAGTCATGCATGAAAGCATGACATTCCGAAGCGTTTGTATATGCGGATCAATCAGGCTTAGCTCCGTATTAGCAAAACCCAGTACAAGGCCTTGCTCCTCGGCTCGATCGAGGTAATAAGTGGATAAGGGGCTGGCAGAGAGGTTATGCTCCCTCATCGCTTCAACAACCTTCATATCTGATAGCCCGGCCTGGCAAAGTTGCGGATTAAAAATCAATACTATGTGCATGCCCGCGCCGGTGCACTCGGGCTTTGCGAGATTTTCCAGGTGCTGTTCGCAAGCCGCGATGATCGTTTTGAATTTCTCGTGATAGAGCCCTCTCATTTTTCTCAGGTGCCTGATAAAGTGCCCTTCTGCAATAAACTCAGCGACAGTTTCCTGCTCAACCATTGGTGTTTGCCCTGCGATTCTATTTTTCGTCTTCACACATGGGGCAATGACTTGCTCAGGGACAACCATGTAGCCAAGCCTTAGTGCAGGGTAAAGTACCTTGCTAAATGAACCGATGTAGATAACTTGATCCTGTAAACCCAAACCTTGCATGGAGGCAATCGGTTTGTGTTCATAGTGATATTCACTGTCGTAATCATCCTCCAGAATCCATACTCCATTTTCAGCAGCCCATTGAAGGATGTTTAAGCGATTTGCCAAAGGCATAATCCCGCCCATCGGATATTGATGAGTCGGTGTGACACATAAGATTTTACCCTTTGGTTTCTTCGGTAGTGCTTGTAGGTCTAAGCCATTCTTACCCACCGGGATGCCGGTAATTTTGCACTGATGTGCTTTAAAGGCTTCGCGCATTCCAATGTAGCCCGGGTTTTCCAAATAGACTTCATCTCCGTGATTCAAGATGACTTGAATCGCGATATTGACCGCTTGTTGAGCGCCAACCGTGATGATGATTTGCTCGGGTGTGCAATCCAATCCTCGTGAAGATTTTAAGTAGCTGGCAAGCACTTCTCTCAAGTAGGACGAACCTTGTAATGAATCATATCCAAGCAAGGCGATACGCTGGCTTTGTTGTTGATATATTTGCCCCCATTTTTTGATGGGAAAAGCTTTGAGGTCAGGTAAACCGGCTTCGAAACTGGTGTTGCGATAGACTCTGATCTTGTTGTCGCCGAGCAAGACTTTTCCAGAATCAGAGAGCGGCATCTTGGTTGGTTTTGACTCAAATCGCATGATGTTCTTCGTTTGAGCATTGAGATAATCATCAGGAAGATTGGTCGCAATATAGTGGCCCGCTCCTTTTTTCGTTTGCAGGTAGCCTTCAGCTTTCAGTTGCTCGAAGGCGCCCGAAACCGTGTTTCGGCTAACCTTAAGAATACTCGACAGCGCACGGCTAGAAGGTAATCGCCTCCCTGAGACTAATCGTCCATCTAATATTCTGTTCTTGACCCCCTGATACAGCTGATGTTGCAGTGTCTCGGTGCCAGAAAAAGAAAAGTCACGTAACGAGTCAAATTCTTCAGTGCTCAAATTGGTACCACCAGAAATTAATTATTGGATCTTAATGTGGGGCCAGTATTGATTCAGACTAAGCATGAGTCAAGCACAGAGATACGAGTGCGATAGGAAATATCTTTATATAACAAAGGAGAATAGAGGTGACCTTAAAGAAAACGCAGCGCTCTGAAATAAAGCGAGCAGCAAAACGAGCCAGTTACCAACAGAGCGACTTATACCCCTTGATTGATGAGCTAAAACTGGCGCATATTTGCTTTGCGCCCGAAGGTAAACCTATGTCTATCCCGATGCTTTGCTGGCGTGTCGACAATGCGATTTATATCCATGGTAGTCGAGGCAGTCGCCTGGTTAAGCAACTCACGAGTGGGCTCGAAGCCTGTGTATCCTTCGCTGAATTAAATGCCTGGGTAATGGCGAAATCGGGCTTCCATCACAGTGCTAACTATCGTTCGGCTGTACTGTTTGGCTACTTTGAATTGGTGGAAGATGAACAGCAACAGCTTGCCGCATATGAGCACTTTGTTGAACAGCTCGAAACCGGCCGTTGGAAACAAATTCGCCAACCCAATGAAAAGGAACTTCAGGCAACATCACTACTCAGGATGGACATCGACGAAGGGGCAGTGAAACAAAGACAGGGCGGCCCAAATGATGACATTGAAGACTTGGTGCTTCCCGTTTGGGTGGGAGAGATTCCTATCATTAAAACATGGGGAGAGCGAGTGGAGTATTAAGGCAGGCTCGAAAAGCGCCTGCTTAAGGAGTCCGCCGG
>NZ_LWFZ01000807.1:0-12066 GCF_001635225.1 Oleiphilus sp. HI0086 | reverse complement strand
TTACAAGGTGACGTTTTTGCACGTGCAAAAGGTGTTGTTGCTGCGATCGCCAATGAGGCTTACTTAAACAGAGAGCAACTTGCGGTGTTTGGTTTTGGTAACAATCAAGTACTGTCGCTCATGGCGAAAGTGAGAGCGCCCAAACAGATCGAGAACTGGTTGCAGGGGCTCCGAGCGGGCGGTGGAACACCAATCATAGAAGGCGTTAATGAAGCGGCTCGGTATTGCGAAGCGATGAGTCAGAAATTTCCAGGGCTAAACATACGGACGTATATAGTGTCTGATGGTCGGAGCCGAGAAACGCTCAGCCAAATTAGGCTACCCGGTGACTGTGTATGGGTGGATACTGAGCAAGCGACAATACCCCGTGGTCGTGGAAGAGAGTTTGCGCGCAATTTGGGCGCAATCTATATCTCCTTAAAGGATGATCTTTTAAGTAACTCAACAGGAAAAGGTAGCTTGGCATGAAGTCGCATCAAGAGCGCATGGCGCACAAAAAGGCCATTATCGATAAAAAGATTGCCAAGGCAACTGAAGAGCGTGGCGTTCTGATTTTGTTGAAAGGAAATGGCAAAGGCAAAAGTAGCTCCGCCTTTGGCACGATGGCCAGAGCCGTAGGGCATGGTCAGAAAGCCGCGGTCGTTCAGTTTATTAAGGGCCGAAAAGAAACCGGTGAATTCAAACTATTCCGCGACCATGAACGTATCGATTGGCATGTAATGGGGCATGGCTTCACCTGGGAAACCCAAGACAAAGACCAAGATATAGCTGCCGCTCAGAACGCGTGGGAGCTCGCTAAATCGCTGCTAACCGACCCCCAGTACGATATTCTGATTTTTGACGAAATGAGCTACATGTTTAAATACAAATACCTTGAATTGGAACCGGTTCTAGAAGCTCTAAAAAATAGACCTAAACATCAGCATGTCATGATTACGGGGCGAAAGATGCCCGAAGCCTTGGAAGACATCGCCGATACGATCAGCCATATTCAGGATGAGCGTCATGCCTTTCGTCTTGGTGTAAAAGCGCAAGCCGGGATCGAGTTCTAATGAGTGTTCAATCGCCTTCTAAACTCCCTACGGCTTCATGCCCAGCTATGTTCATTGTCGCGCCAAGCTCTGGTGAAGGAAAGACAACAGTAACGGCTGCGATTGCGCGGTCGTATCGAAACAAAGGCAAAAACGTACGGGTATTTAAGACCGGCCCTGATTACCTAGACCCTCAAATTCTGGCGCAAGCTTCTGGTAAGGATGTTGAGCCGCTAGACATGTGGATGGCAGGTGAAGCTTATTGCCAGCAAAAACTGTATGAGGCGGCCGAGGTTTCAGATCTCATTATTATCGAAGGCGCAATGGGCATGTTTGATGGCGAGCCATCAAGTGCTGATCTAGCTGCGCGTTTCAATATACCGGTGGTTATCGTGTTGAACGTGAAAGGCATGGCACAAACGGCGGGTGCCATCGCTACGGGTTTAGCGCGCTATCGTTCAGACATTCATGTGGCTGGCATTATCGCGAACCATTGCAGTACAGCGCGGCACGAAGAGTTGATAAGAGATGCGCTTCCTTCAGATATCCCTTTATTGGCAACGCTAGCGAGAGACGAAGAAGTTACCTTACCAGAACGGCACCTTGGTTTGGTGCAAGCAGATGAAGTGCGTGAAGAGCTTGAAGTACGTTTTGAAAAAGGCGTCTCGTGGATTGGTGAGCAGGCGATTACTCAGTTGCCTGAGCCGGTCGATTTCAAATCCACTTCATTAGCGCGTCCAAGTCGTTTGCTTGAAGGAAAACACATTGCGATTGCTAAGGATGCAGCATTTAGTTTTATTTATGACGCCAATTTGCGGTTGTTAGAGACATTGGGTGCAAGTTACGAATTCTTTTCTCCCATGTCTGATCAACAAGTGCCCGTGGCAGATGCACTTTGGTTGCCTGGTGGATATCCGGAGCTCTATGCGCAAAAACTGAGTCAAAACCGTAGCATGTGCGAGTCCGTTCAAGTATTCCATCGTGCTAATAAACCGGTACTGGCTGAGTGCGGTGGTTTTTTATATTGCCTAGAATCGCTGACTGATCTTGAAGACGCGCGCTATTCTATGGCGGGATTAATGGCGGGCGATGGGGCCATGCGCGGAAAGCGCGGTTGCCAGGGGATGCAGACCGCCGCTTTGCCTGAAGGTGATGTAAGAGCGCATGCGCATCATCGTTCTCGAAGTGCAAATACGCCAGAACCTATTGGCTACGGTAAAAGACAAAGGCATTCGGCGCCGGGTGAAGCAATCTATCGCGAGGGTAGTTTGACGGCTACGTATCTACACTTATTTTTCCCTTCTAATGCAGAAGCCATCGCAGCGTTGTTTTTGGGCGTGACGACATTTTCGGCTACAACAGAAGCTGTTAACCGCACTGAAAATGCGCTTAGTTACAATATGCTCAGCAATAATGAGCAGGCTAGGTAAGCACTATGTGGCCAGAGAGCAGTGAACAAGCAAAACCTTTGCGCAGCGGCTTAACAACCGGCTCTTGCGCGACGGCGTGCTGTGTTGCTGCTGCCCAAGCCTTATTGGCGAACAAACATCCCGATGAGGTTGAGATCACTTTGCCGAAAGGTAAAGTCGTCTCTTTGAAAATCGAAGGGTACGAGTCACTTGAACCTGAAAAGAGTGTACGCACCGCTACCATTAAAGATGCAGGAGATGACCCTGACGCGACTCATGGGGCGCTGGTATTTGTAGAGCTGTACTTAGAGGAAAAACAAGGCGTGCAATTTATCTCAGCGCAAGGCGTGGGAACGGTTACACGAGAAGGTTTGGTGCTTAAGGTCGGCGAACCTGCGATCAATCCCGTACCGCGAGAAATGATGCAGTCACATTTATTGAATGCGGCCAAGGTATACCAATATTCTGGTGGTTTTAAGGTTGCTGTCGGCGTTGAAAACGGTGAAGAAATCGCACTTAAAACCATGAACCCGAGGCTCGGTATTATGGGTGGTTTATCTATTTTGGGAACCACCGGAATAGTTAGGCCGTATTCTTGCGCCGCCTATATTGCATCTATCCATCAAGGTGTAGATGTAGCGGCTGCAAATGGTATCACGCACATTGCGGCTACCACAGGCAGCACCAGCGAAGAAGCGATTAAGACGCGATATGAACTCAACGATATGGGGTTGATTGAAATGGGTGATTTTGTGGGTGCGCTGCTAAAGCACTTGCGAAAAGTACCCACCTCAACATCGCCCATCAAAAAAGTCTCTATTTGTGGTGGGTTCGGAAAAATAAGCAAGCTGGCAAATGGCCACATGGATTTAAATAGCCGTTCTTCGTCCATTGATTTTGAGCAGCTTGCTCGAATCGCGAAAGCGCAGAAGGCAGACCAAAGCGTGCTCGATAAAATCCAAGAAGCGAATACAAGTATGCAGGTATTTCAGATTTGTCGCGATGCCGGGATACTGATTGGCGATGAATTATGTAAAGCAGCACTTAACGAAGCGCGTCGCGTATTGAGAACACTGCCTGATAATACAGTCACCTTGGAGGTGTATTCTGTTGATCGACAAGGCCAATTTATTGGTTTTGCCTCTGAGGAAAGCCCATGAAGATACTCTTGCTGGGCGGAACGGCAGATGCGCGAGTTTTTACGAAGCGCGCCTATGAAAAGGGTTTGTTTAATACTAACGATCATTCGCTTATTTATAGCGTGGCAGGCTTGGTTCGACAACCCGACGTACCCTGCGAAGTCATTTCCGGAGGCTTTACACAGTTCGGTGGTTTAAAGGCATATATTAGATCGGAAGGCATCGGTGCTGTGTTGGATATGACGCATCCATACGCAGCAAAAATGAGTTCAACGGCGATAGATGTATGTAACAGCTTGGCCTTGCCTTATTGGCGATTTTCTCGAGAACCTTGGGTCGCGCAAAAGGGCGATAACTGGATCTCGGTCTCTTCATGGGCTGATGCGGTCACTGAATGTGCCAAATTTAAGAGAATCTTGCTGACTGTCGGGCAGCTGTCTCAAGACGACATGACGCGACTCAGTGATGTTCTAGCGACTCAGGATGAAAGCAAATTAATCTACCGAACCGCCGCGCCATCAAGAGCGTCATTGTCAGGCAGCGTGGAATGGATCAAAGCGATAGGTCCTTTTGATCTTGAGTCAGAGAGAGCCTTATTACAGGTAAATCGAATTGACTGTTTAGTGACTAAAAATAGTGGTGGCGATGCCACGCAAGCGAAATTGGTAGCCGCACGAGAGTTCGGGGTTCAGGTGGTGATGTTGACGCGCCCAAACATATCGCCAGTCAAGCATTTGTTCAGTGACCTTGATGACTGCCTACATCACGTCGAAAGTTCGCTGTCTGATTCTCTCACCCTTGAGGATCAAGATACTGAGCAAAACAATAGCGAAAAAAACGTATAGGAAACCGAGATGCCATTTGATTACGAATTGGACCCGAAAGCGATTGAGCGACAAAGCTTTGAGCTGATTCGCCAGCTAAGCAACTTGAGTTGTTTCGATAAAGAACAACAACAGGTCGTGATGCGTGTCGTACATAGCTTAGGTATGCCCGAGCTGACGGATAAGATTCTGTTTAGCGCAGGTGCTTGCGAAAAAGGCAGAGCGTCCTTGGGTCAGAATAAGCCAATTTTGTGCGATGTGGAGATGGTCAAGCAAGGCGTTACTAAGCGCATGATTGAACGAGAGCCCCTGTGTTTTTTGAACGATAACGACACCATTCAACAGGCTAAACAACTAGGCGAAACAAGGTCGATGGCTGCCTTAAGTTCTTGGACACCCTTCTTGAAAGACAGCGTTGTATTGATAGGGAATGCTCCAACGGCCTTGTTCAGATTACTTGAAATGTTGGAACAAGGCGCAGACAAACCGGCGCTTATCATCGGCATGCCAGTCGGCTTTGTCGGCGCAGCAGAATCTAAAGAAGCGCTTTGGGAAGAACACAAAAAATTAGGCGTGGAGTGTATAACCTTGGCTGGCCGCCAAGGTGGCAGTGCAGTTACCGCCGCGGCTTGTAATGCGCTTTTACGCTGTAATCGCGGGGAGTGGTATTAATGCCCTTACATGTAATTGGCCTTGGCGTTTCGGAGCAAGCGAACTTGGACGAAGTCGCCTTGAGTGCTTTGCAGTCAGCAGATCGTATTATTGGTTCCCAGAGACAGTTAGAGACGGTTCGCTGGTGGATTTCAGAAAGGCAGGTGACTGAGCAGCTTCCTAAGCTCTCTATTTTAAAAGGGCAATTGGCGAGCTATCTGGACGAAGGTGAAACAGTTGCCTTGCTAGCCTCAGGTGATCCGCTATTTTTTGGTATCGGAAAATGGGTACGGCAGAGCTTTTCGGATTTGAGGCAAGATCAACTTTGTTTTCATGCGGGCGTGTCCAGCATTCAAGCCGCTTGCCATCGACTCGGCTGGTCCTTACAAGATGTTGAGGTTATTTCACTGCATGGTCGTCCATTACAATCTTTGACCACTCAGCTCAAACCGCATACATGCTATGTATTGCTCACTGATCAAAATAGTTCTGCGCATGCAATTGCTAAAGAATGCCAACGCCGTGGCTTTGAAATGGCAGCGCTGACGGTCTGCGAAAAGCTTGGTTATTCAGACGAACGGGTACGTCTATTATCAATTGATGAACTCATTGATGGAGAGGCACAAAGCCAACGTTTTGATCCCTTAAATGTCGTGTGTTTACAGACACTTGAATCGACGCAATATACGCCGACATTTCCGGGAATTCCGGATGAGCAGTTTGTGACGGACAAAGCACCCGGTAAAGGCATGATTACCAAGCGTGAAGTTCGCTTAGCGATATTGTCTTTGTTAGAACCGACAACAGACGATTGCATTTGGGATGTTGGGGCAGGTTGCGGTGGTGTTGCCACAGAGCTAGCGTTGTGGGGTAAAGGTGCCCAGGTTCATGCAATCGAGCATCATCCGGAGAGGTTAGACTGCTTGAAGGCGAATCAGCACCGTTTCGCAGTTGAACCAAACTTGTCAATTGTTGAGGGCAGTGCACCTGATATTTGTTCAACTTTGCCCGCGGCTAACAAGGTTTTTGTGGGCGGAAGCGGCGGTCAGTTATTAGACATTCTAAATCTAGCCTGGGAGCAACTACCAGAGCGTGGGATGGTCGTCGCCAGTGCCGTGACCGAACAAACGCGCCAACAACTTTATCAGTTTTACCAATCTCGGTTCAGCGATGAAACAAGCCATGTCGAAACATTTGAGCTGGCCGTTAGTCGCGGCGAAACGCTGGCGGGTGAGTTGTATTACAAACCACAACTACCCGTCACACTTTATAAGTTTGTGAAAGTAGAAAAGACAGCAACGAATGAGGCCTTGGATCATGTCTAACCAGCAGCAGGTCAATCAGAATAAGCTCGGCGCCTTTTATGGTGTTGGCGTTGGGCCGGGTGATCCTGACTTACTAACGATGAAGGCATTCAAAGTAATCCAGAACGCGCCAGTGATCAGCTATCTCAGTGGTGAAACCGGTAGCTCACAAGCGAAAATGATTGCAAGAAACGCGCTGACAGAACGTGAAGAGAGAGCGGCGGATCAGGGTCTTAATGTTCTTGAGGATGTCGTGATCGAGATGCCGATGTCGAAGGATCGTACCTTAGCGAATCACGCTTACGACAGTGGCGCTGTTCGGATAAAAGCGGCGCTTGATGCGGGGCAGGATGTGGCGTTTTTGTGTGAAGGCGACCCCTTATTTTTCGGCTCGTTTGCCTACTTACTTGAGCGGCTTCAGGATGACTACCCCTGTCAGGTGATCCCAGGTATTTCGTCTGTGAATGCTGCTGCCAGCGCGATGATGCAACCGCTTACAATGTTAAAAGAATCGTTTGTTGTGGTCAGTGGCCGTCATCAGGATTCGCAAATAGAGCGAGCCCTTAGCGAGCACGATAGTGTGGTGATCATGAAAGCAGGGCAGGCCCGCCCAAGAATATTGGCATTGCTTGAGCGAACGGGAAGATTAGCCGACGCCACGTATCTTGAATATATCGGCCGAGATAATCAGAAGATTGTGAGCGATATAACTCAATTATCTCCAGAGCAAGGGCCGTATTTTTCTTTGTTTGTGGTTTTACCATCGGCAGATCGTAGCTCAGAGGAGAGAAGTCGTGATTAGAATTTTCGCGTTAACCGAAGCCGGGCGCTGTTTGGCAGAACGCTTAGCAAGCGCAATTAGAACCGATTCAACTGCGCTTACGAATGAAGTCGAGGTGTCGTTTAAACCGCAACCCTTTGCGCAAACGGTGCAAGACTCATTTCGCGCCGGCGAACGACAGATTTTAATCTGTGCCACAGGCATTGTCATGCGAACACTCGCGCCGGTAATGGTGAACAAACATGAAGACCCGCCCGTCCTCGTTCTGGATGAACGTGGCGAATTTGTTATTCCCTTGCTGTCCGGGCATGAAGGTGGCGCGAATGAGTTTGGGCGAATTATTTCGGAAGTACTCAGTGCAAGCTTGGTCTTAACGACGGCGGATCCGTATTTGAAACCAATCTACATCGTGGGCATGGGCTGCGAGCGGCATTGCCCTGAGTCAGAACTTCGTGCCTTGCTAGAACAATGCCTTGTGGAAAAGGGTTTAGAGCTTTCACAGATTAGCGGCATCGCAAGCATTGATATTAAGGCGGACGAACAAGGGTTAATCGATTTGGCGGCATCCCTGGCTTTACCGTATCTCACATGGGACAAAGATCAGTTGGCGACGGTTGAGTCTCAGCTGAGCGTAAAGTCAGATTATATATTCGACACAGTTGGCGTGTATGGGGTCGCTGAATCGGCGGCATTGTATTCGGCACAAAAGACGACGTCTGCGCCAGCGGAGTTGGTTTTATCGAAACAAAAGACAAAGAAAGCCACGTGCGCGATTGCACGGAGCTTTACTAAGACAGCGTCAGATAAGTAATAGTGCTTAGGTCGTATTGGAAAAATAGTTCATTTGAATTAAGAGCAGGAAACAAAATTAGCATGAGTCAGTTATTTGTAGTGGGCACCGGTCCTGGTGATAGATCTCTTGTGGCGCCGAAAGCGCTTAGCGCCATTGGAGCCAGTTCAGATTTGGTCGCGTACGGTTTGTATCTCGACTTGTTAGGTGATGTGTGTGATGGAAAAACACATCACGAGTTACCTTTGGGGGAAGAGATCGGGCGAGCTAAACTCGCCTTAGATCTCGCGGCTAGCGGTAAAACAACCGCCTTGGTTTCGAGTGGCGACATCGGCATTTATGCGATGGCAACGTTGGTGTTTGAATTGTTGGATCAACAACTCTTAAAGCAAGCGCAAGGCGAGGCCTTAGATCATCCAGAATGGCTAGATGTTGAGATAGACGTTGTCCCTGGAATCTCTGCCATGCAAGCGGGCGCAAGCCGTGTCGGCGCCATGCTCGGTCATGATTTTTGTACCGTATCGTTATCTGATTTGCTAACGCCTTGGGAGACGATCGAAAAGCGTATTCATAGCGCTGGCCAAGGTGACTTTGTTATCTCGTTCTATAACCCCGTATCTAAAAAGCGTGATTGGCAGTTGAACCATGCGCGAGACGTTTTGCTCCAGTACCGACCGGCTTCGACGCCCGTTTTGTTGGGGCGCCAATTAACCCGTGAAGACGAGTCCATCACCATTACCACCCTAGATAAGTTAGATGCCAAAGACGTTGATATGTTCACGCTTGTGAGCGTTGGAAACAGCGAATCTCGACATATCGTCAATGGCAAAAAAGAATGGGTTTACACGCCAAGAGGCTATAAGAAAAAACTATGACAGTCTATTTTATTGGAGCCGGTCCGGGTGACCCAGAGCTCATGACCCTAAAAGGCCAGCGTATACTTGAGCGTTGTCCTGTTGTTTTGTACGCCGGTTCATTGATACCCAGAGAGGTCTTGGATTCAGTTGAAGATAAAGCAGAGTTGATTGTCGATACCGCCTCTATCGACTTAGAAGAAATTAGCCAGCACATTGAGAAAGCCCACCAAGAAGGTAAAGACGTTGCGCGGCTTCAATGTGGTGACCCTTCACTTTATGGTGCGATTGGTGAGCAAATTAGACGGCTAGAGCAAGCTGGTATTGATTATGAAATCATACCGGGTGTCAGTGCTGTTGCTGCGTCTGCCGCGTATTTAGGTAAAGAGTTGACCTTGTCTGGCGTTTCTCAAACGCTAATTATGACGCGCTATGAAGGCAAAACTCCGTTTCCTGAGCGAGAGCGGCTTCCGCAGCTGGCACAAAGCGGCGCGACCCTCGCGATCCATCTTGGCGTCACCCGCATCCATAAAATTGTTGGAGAGCTGATTCCGCATTATGGCGAAGACTGCCCTGCAGCTGTGTGTTACAGAACCAGTTGGCCCGATGAAGACAAAGTCACAGGAACATTAAAAGATATCGTCGAAAAAGTACGCGAAAAGAAATTTACTCGAACATCTTTGATCCTGGTCGGTCATGTGTTGGATACCGACGATTTTGCCGATTCTTATCTATATGCCAAAGACAAAGCGCATGTCTATCGGCCCAAGGTTAAACCAGATGTACCGAGACAAGTGAAGCGCTAGCAGCAGAAAACAACACACGTTGTCGGTGAGTTTGATTAAGCACAAAGACAACCAAGATAGAACAACAACGAGAGTACAGCGAGATAAATGATGCAATTAAATAAAATACCTACCACCGTCGTTACTGGCTTTTTAGGAAGTGGTAAAACCACCTTACTATCAAATGTCATTCAGCAAGCTGAAGGCAAACGAATCGCCGTTATTGTCAATGAATTTGGTGAACTTGATATTGATGCGGACCTGCTACGTAGCTGTCCTTTGTCTTGTGAAGAAGATGGTGCTGAAAGTGGTGTTGTTGACTCCGACTCTAGCGCTAACAATGGTATTTACGAACTCGCCAATGGTTGCATTTGCTGTACGGTGGAAGAAGAGTTTCTGCCTGTTATGCAGCAGCTTGTAGAGCGTCGTGATGATATCGATCACATTCTGATTGAGACCAGTGGCTTAGCACTACCCAAGCCCTTAGTGCAGGCATTCAATTGGCCTGGCATTAAAGAATATTGCACCGTCGATGCCGTGGTAACGGTTGTCGATGGTCCAGCGGTGGCATCAGGGCGATTTGCGCACGATGAAGGTAAGGTTCAGGCACAGCGTTTGGCCGATGAAAGTCTTGATCACGACCCTAGCTTGCAAGAACTGTTAGACGATCAATTGAGTGCTGCAGACTTGGTTGTGGTTAGCAAAAATGATTTGCTAGACGCGCCACAACGTCAATTGGTTGAAACGATTGTCGGCAAGCGCGTACCAAGCGAAGTCAAAACGACCTATATCAGTAACGGTGAAGCAGAGCTCAATGCCATCATCGGCATTGATGCTGCGGCTGAAGAGCGTATCGAGCAAATACATAATCACCATGATCATCACCATGCGCACGGCGAACATCACGAGCATGCACATGACCATTTCGATTCGTTTGTGATTCAGATCGGTGAAGTCGATAGCGATAAAATTCAAGCAGCGATACAAAACGTTGTTAGTGACTTCAATATCTTCAGAGTAAAAGGTTTTGCAGCTTTGCCAGGTAAGCCAATGAGACAAGTATTGCAGGCTGTGGGTAAGCGTCTAGACAGTTATTTTGACCGCCCATGGCAAGCAGGCGAGCCAAGAAAAACATCGCTCGTTTTTATCGGAAAAGGCATCGAGAAAGCGGTCATCCAAAGCGTATTAGAAAACGCCCTGGTTTAGGTGGACGGGTTTAGGCAAACAGGTTTAAACGCACCCATTAGACAAGCGATATTGAAAGGCAGAATTTGGTGATTTTTTTATGCATTTGCTAGCAGCTAAACCGGGTGGTTTTGTCGATGATGAAGGTATTATCGATCTCGATCAAAGCCCCGCAGAGGTAGTTATACTGACATCGGCAGACAGTAGTTTGTCTGCACTGTCGTATGCGCTACAAAATATGCACGAAGATCACCAACACGATGTGAACTTTCCGCAAGTGCGTTTGGCGAACTGGATGCAATTGTTAAAGCCTGCTGCGTATGACTTGTATGAGCATAAGGTCTTGGAGTCGGCCCAAGTCGTTGTCGTATCCTTATTGGGTGGCGCGAGTTATTGGGCCTATGGTTTGGAGCGCTTGGTTGACTGGCAGAACGCACAAACACCGGACGCTCCTAGAACCTTAATTGTGGTTCCTGGGGATGATAATCCTGATCCGGACTTATCTGATGCTAGTTCGGTAGTGCCTCAGGATGCGCACCGTGTTTGGCGTTACTTGCGTGAAGGCGGCGTCGAGAATGCCCGACATCTTTATCACTTTATTATTGCGCGTTATGTCAGATTATTAGCTGATCTAACGTTGTCATGGCAAGAGCCGAGGCCCTTACCCAAATGTATGATTTACGAGCCGGGTGTAGAGCAGGGGACCTTATTAGCTTGGCAAGACAAGGTAAGCAATAAGGCTGGCCAAGATAATCCAACCGTAATGCTGTTGTTTTATCGAAGTCATTTGCAAAGCGCTAATACCACGATGTTCGATGCGCTAATTAGTGTCTTGGAACAGCATCAGCTTTCTGTGTTACCCGTTGCGATTAGTTCGCTAAAAGACCCGTCATCACTCTCCTTGGTTAACGCATTAATCGACCAGGCAAATGTACAGTTGGTACTGAATGCGACTGGGTTTGCAACCAATACCGTGGCGAGCCCCGATCTTAGTTCTGAGCCAAGTACTTTCCAATCGCCCTTTGAGAAAGACCTTGTTGTTTTGCAGTTGGTATTGTCAGGTAGTACAGAAGAAGACTGGTTAGCGCATAGCCAAGGCTTGAGAAGCCGAGATTTAGCGATGCAAGTCGTGCTTCCTGAAATGGATGGTAGGATTGCAACCCGTGCACTTAGTTTTAAGAGCGAGAGTTTCTACGACGAGCATGCCCAGTCGAGTATCGTTCAATATGAATTAAATGCTGAACGGGCACATTTCGTAGCGGAATTAGCATGGCGATATTGCCGACTTGCGGTGAAGCCAAATTCAGAAAAAC
>NZ_LWFZ01000806.1:0-1680 GCF_001635225.1 Oleiphilus sp. HI0086 | reverse complement strand
GATTCAAGCCAATACGGGTGAAGTAAAGTGGGCTGAAAATGCCGTATTAGGCTACTGCCCGCAGGACAGCACGAAAGATTTCGACAGTGACCTAAACCTCTTTGACTGGATGTCTCAGTGGCGTACTGCAAAGCATAACGATTTAATGGTTCGCGGTATGTTAGGTCGAATGCTCTTTACCGAAGATGACGTTAACAAGAAAGCCAAAGTCTGCTCAGGTGGTGAGAAAAACCGCTTGTTGTTTGGCAAGTTAATGATGCAGGACCTAAATATTCTGATTATGGATGAGCCGACCAACCACATGGATATGGAAGCCATTGAAGCTCTGAACGAAGCGCTTAAAAACTTTGATGGCACTTTGATTTTTGTTAGCCACGACCGAGAGTTTGTCTCATCACTGGCAACACGCGTCATCGAAATTAAAGACCAGGGCTTGATAGATTTTCAAGGCACTTACGAAGAGTATATGGCTAACCAGGAAGCAGCTGAGCAAGTTAAGGTCGCTTAGTTCAAGTTGACTTTATCTCAATCAATGGCTGTGCGATGGAGTATATATTGGCCGGGGTCCAGCCGGCACTCCATAAGCTCAGCATGTCGGTAGCGTAAGTCAGTGCTCAAGAGGTTAACGAGCGCTTTTTTTAGTTCCGCTGTCATATTTGCCCCGCAGGTGACGGACTTGATCACCGTATTGGGGATTTTATGAAGGTGAATACTGAGTTCATCGACGTTTATGAGCTTGTCACTCACTGATGCCGGCCGTAATAAGCGCCACTCTTGCTCATGAGAAAAGTGTTCACTACGGTGAAATAGTGAAATGAAAGGATGTGAGTCTTTCAGCTTTAACGGACGCTCTGCACTATACTTCACTGGCTGAAACATTTGAGGGGCATCTCGGTATTGAGGGGCGGTAAAAAACTCATGAGTTTGGTCTAGTTCGATGACCATACCTCGGTGATTAGCCGCTTGATACTGCCAGAGTAGCGAGTTATCTGCTCTTTCAGATAAGCATAGCAGTGTTAGATTTTTCTGTTGTTTAGCCGACACTGTACTCACTTGCGGTACAGAACGTTGTCTTATTTGTGCTTCAATACTGGCTCGTTTGCTTTGGGATTGTTCTTCAAAATACTCAAAGCTCATCAGGCTTGATAAAGACTCTGGTAGCGCCGCGAATTGAGCTTTCAATTCAACTCTGAACTCTTCATCTGAAACAGCGATTGACCCATCAGGCTGATGATTAAGGGCTTCATTGCTAACGAATGGGTCCATCAATGATGAGGCTTCTAAGAAAGGTAGCTTCCCTTCTCGCAACCACGTTAAGCCTTTCTCGCTGCAGTATAAAAACAGGCTCACTTTCTACCTTTATAAGCGTATTATATTTAATGAAAAACCAAAGGGTCAGTTTAAAGTTTCAAGCACTAAAGCAAAGCAGAATAGCATAATCGTCGGGATGAAAATAACTGTAAGTTGTTTCCATCGTGGCCATTTATCAGCCTTTATAAACGCCACCAGGCATGAAATTAAAAATACGATCAGCACTAAAATTCTAAACATAAAGATCCTATGGCAGTTGTATGTAAGCTGCTTTTATGGTCAGGAAGTTGTTAGAAACTATAGCTTAGTTTTCGATTCCTACGATTAACCAAGGCGCATTGTTATCGCGGGTGTCTCTGGTTAAGTGCC
>NZ_LWFZ01000805.1:0-3381 GCF_001635225.1 Oleiphilus sp. HI0086 | reverse complement strand
CTTGCCATCTTGGTAAGTGATACTTTGGCTGAAGAAACTCTTCCAAGATGTTTTACTTCTGAGCCTCGTTGATCTTCGCAATATGCGACTTCGGTGAACTCCTTATGGGTGTCCAATCCGACAAAAATTATGGTATTGTTTTTCATGGTGCTGGCCTCCGCTTATATGGTATGACACATATATTATGGCTCTGGCTTTGCTAACCCACGATAGGAGGTCAGCACTCTTTTGGGACGTGGGGAGTCATTATGTCTATGTGTGACGGTGTGTAATGAAGCTAAATTTCTATTGTGGTGCATGCAGAAAATACGTTGATAAGGAGCATCCTTCCTATCCTGTATTCGAATTTTCAGGGTATTCGGATGATGTTGTGTCCTGGAGTGATGAGATGGACGCAATACCATCCGAGGCAACGTCAGAAAAATGGAAACGATCGAACGTAATTCCAACCGAAGGCTCTACGAGAGTTATACGGATTCAAGGCCCTTTCTCAGAGCAATCTGACGCTACTTTTTGGTCCTTATATACACCAGCATTAGCACACTACAATGGCTGGGATTGTCATCCAGAAGAGATAGAAGAGTCAGCTTTCGTTAAAGTTAAGATTGTTAAGGTTTTTGAAAAAAGAGAAAAATTTGCTTGGATTAAGGTCAATATAGAAAGAGTTATATTATTCCGCTCAGCTATTCAGGAAGTTATGCCTGTCGACGACGAAGCTCTTTTTATCAGAAAAATATATGATATAGAGGGTACGCTTGACATCTTTGGTGATTGGATACATTTCCATGCATCTGCGCAAGGTGATCTTGGTTATACCATTCTAATCAAGGTGGATGAGAGTGGTATATGCCATTTGGTTTACTATATGGAATGGGGCAATCATTGCGACGCAGCCTATTTTGGGAATATTATTCTTTCAAAGGAAAGTGTTGACGAATTGGCGTCGCGAGACCCTGGGGAACACATAACAAGTTGGTCAACATGACGCCTGGCGGCGCATGTCACCAAGGCGTTAAATGTTTTTTGGCTCTTAAGGTTTAGGGCTCAATATTCGGCAGGGAATGCTCGTTTCTTATCATGTATTCCTCCGTTTAAAGTTTTAGGGTAGGTGGCACGTTTTCCCACTGTTCCGCTCTACTGTTTAAGCTTCTCAAGCACATTTTAATTTGTAGAGGCTTCGTCAATGGTGTGTTCCTAGGGAATCCGGTAAAGTCGCCATCTGCGGTGTTTTTGTCTCTGGGCAAGCACTTTGGTTTTAACGTGGTGTTTGGTGTAGTTGGGAGTTCTAAAACATCTAACCAGTTCATCAAACATCACTCCGGCCACAAAGAAACGTGGCCTGCGTTGGACGCACGATAGAGCCGTGCGCCGTTTATAAAAGCGTTAGAACTTTTTAATCAGATTGTAGATCAACCTAAAATGGATATAGAAAAAAAAGAATTTTGGGGTACAACGAAAGCTTCATCTTTAGCAACATACGGCTTTCTCATAGGGTTAATTAGCTGTTATTTTGCTTTAACTCAGCATGTAGCTTTATTGTTAGTATCAATCTTGTGCGTAGGCTCAATATTTTATGCGCTTACCACCAATTATCGACAAGGCTTTAATGTCAGGTGGCGGCTAGCTAATTTTATATTTCACTGTGTCTTTTTATTGGCCTTAGTTTCAGGGGTTGGCTTTGTATTATTTCTACTTTATGCGTAGTAAAGTTCTAACAAGTTTAGCCAGCATCGCCCCAGCAAAAAGACGCTGGGGCTGGACCTCGCTGCGCTCGGCCGCTGCTAAAGGCGTTAAGTGTCCGAGTGGTTGTCTGGTTGTCTGGTTGTCTCTTAAAGTATTTGTTACTTTTCGTAAGTAGCTGGCTTGCTGTAGAGAATTTAATGTGGTCTACACTATGGCTATCGGGTAAGTTTAGTATGAGACTATCGTGAATAGCTTGCTATGAATAAGGGGGAAAGGATATGAAACTGCGTATTTTTAGAATGCTTCTGCTTTTTATTCCAGTCGTGTCCATTAGCTATGCGTCATCAACTAGTGATCAAGCAAAGGAAATTACCTTAGTTGCAGATCAATGGTGCCCCTATAACTGTGTTCCTGGCACAGAGAGACCTGGCCTTTTGGTAGAGATTGCAAATTATTCCTTTTCGCAGGAGGGGTATAAGATAAATTATATCGTTAGGCCCTGGATTCGTTCAATTTTGACTGTCCGTAATGGTGACTATGATGGAATTATTGGTACGGGTAGAGATGAAACACCTGATTTCATTTTTCCAGATGAACCTTTGTATAGCATTGAACATGTTTTCTATGTGAAAAACACATCTGATTGGCGTTTTAGTGGGTTTAAGTCATTACAGAATATCAACCTTGGTGCTATAAAGAATTACTCTTATGGCAGCCTTCTTAAGGAATATATTGAGCCAAACCAAGCGAATATCGCACGTTTAACTATTCTTCATGGTGATGATGCTTTTAGCCGTCTAGTTGAATTACTTAAAATAGATAGGATTGATGCTTTCGTAGAGGAATCTAATATAGTGCTAAACTATTTGACAGGCCTTAATTCGTATGAAGATATCAAATCAGCAGGGGTTGCTTCAAAAGAAGACATATATATCGCTTTTTCTCCGAAAAAACGTAACGCAAAACTTTATGCAAATATTCTATCAAAGGGTTTAAAAGAACTTAAGAGTTCTGGCAAATTAGATCATTTGCTACTTAAATATTCTCTATTAAAACCGCCGAAATAGAAAAAGTCTGGTGCAACTGTTTTTTTGGGTGGCCATGAAATTAGGGGCGGTGGGTACAGCTTGTTTGTACATGGAAACACTTAACCAGGCGTTCAACACGGACTCCGTAATGCTGACACCTTTTGTGCAAAAATACGCACAAAAACTGCCATCATTACTCCTCCGGTTAACGCGGCGTTATATTTTTTAAACACTGTCACTGTTCAATATACAAGGAAACTAATAGTGAGTAATTGCCCATCTTGCTCCAAAAAGTTTGGCTTTATGAATCTGCTAAAGTCATCAAACCCCATGCGTATCAAATGCAGTGGCTGTAAAGAAATAATACGCATAAATGGTTTTCACGCTCTTATAGCTGTTGTTATTACTTTACCATTAGCGTTTTTAGTTTTAGCTGCTGTAGCAAAGGCAACTGCTAGCGGGGGTATAGCAGTTGCAGCGGCAATATTTTCAGGCTTAGTCGCTGAGTTTGTATTTTATAAATTGGTAATTTCTGGCAAGGTTAAATCTAATCTCGTAGCAAATGAAATATAACCAGGCAATCAAAGATCGCCCACGAAAGGGCCCGTGGGCTGGACTCGCTCTGCTGCGCGCCGCTCGCCCTTTATTGCGGCGTTAGGCTCATGGAGAT
>NZ_LWFZ01000804.1:0-5295 GCF_001635225.1 Oleiphilus sp. HI0086 | reverse complement strand
GTTAGACTATCGCCTGCCATAGTTAAGGGCCTACATTATAGAGTTAAAAATTCTAAATTATGCTTTGTGTGAGTTCGGCTTACTTACTAAGAGAGCCGAGAAACAGTTCATCACTAAAACACTGATAAAGGTGGAGTAAAGTGCTAAGTAATCCAGAGGCTCTACAAACTTGAATATAAGTCCGAAGCTCAGTGCAATGATTACTAATTTGGTGCTCTCACCTTTATAAAAATTTATAACTATTTTTTGGATTGACCGAGCGCCACTGTACAAAAACGCTTTAACACCAAAATATAGTTGTGGGATAACAAATATAACCCCACCCAATAGCGAAGAGTATGCCGCAACGCTTCCGCTAACTAAATAGTACCCTGCGCAAATGACACTCGTAAGAGCCATCTGAGCAATAAAAATCTTGTAAATCGGCGGCTTATTTATGTCAGCCTTTTTTCTACTGTTCATTAATCTTGCCTGCTACATTGCTACCTTTTGATGTCACTGCGCTGTAGTTAGCAGATATCTTCCTTAATTACCTTCGACTTAAGATACAGCCATTAAGTTGCTGTTCTTTTAAGACATTTTGTTATCGTTAGCTCTTGTTTTTATTTTTCTTTAGTCTTATCGAGTCGCGGCGCTTAACATTCATTCTCGCCATTTTTCTTCTTCGGCCTAATCAGGCCTCTCGAAGCGTGGCAGATTATAGGGGTTATAATCTGTGCATTCAACCGCTCTAGGGATGAATATTCACTTAAGTTACAAAAAAGAATCGATTATTTTTCGATCAAGTTAGATTTCACTTGATATGAGTCAAAATTCCATCTAACTCATCAAGAGAATTATATTTAATCACTAGCTTACCTTTGCCTGTATTTGAATGCTGAACACTCACTTCTGCACCTACTTTTTCAGATAGATCTTCTTGTAAGCGTGATATATCGGCATCGGGTTTTGGCTTAGCTGCTTTATTTGTAGGCTTGTCTTCTATTAGGCGACGGACGAGTGCTTCGGTCTGTCGTACTGAAAGCGACTTCAACTCAACCTGACGAGCCACAATTATCTGTCGCTCGGTATCTAACGATAACATCGCTCTGCCATGGCCCATCTCCAAGTCGCCATGCTCTAGCATCAACTTTACTTCATCTGTTAGGTTGATCAGGCGAAGCAAGTTAGTCACGGTTGACCTCGATTTACCAACGGCTTCAGCTACTTCGCTTTGGGTAAGTTCAAACTCATCTTGCAAACGCTGTAAAGCGGTGGCTTCTTCCATTGCATTAAGGTTTTCACGCTGAATATTCTCGATAAGCGCCATTGCAACAGCCGCATCATCTTCAACATCACGAATAATTGCGGGGACTTTATCGAGCTGAGCGATTTGTGCTGCCCGCCAACGCCTTTCGCCCGCAATAATTTCATAGGAGTCTTCGCCACGAGAACGAACCACTATCGGCTGCATAATACCTTGCTGTCGAATTGACTCGGCGAGCTCTTCGAGTGCATCAGGATCCATGTCACGACGAGGCTGATATTTACCTCGTTTTAGAAACTCAACTGGAAGTTGCTTAAGGTCTCCATCGTTTTCAACTTCTTTTTTAAAGTCGACATTTGAGCCCTTGAGTAAAGCGCTTAAACCTTTTTCCCCTAAACCTCGTTTCTTTGCCACGTATTTTCCTACTCACTTAGTAACGCTTGATGATGACCTTTAAAAGTCATGAGCTTAATTATTGTTTTATGCTTCAGCCAAGTCGGCTTTTTTTGCTGCTGCTTTGTTCTTTCTGACGATTTCACCGGCCAATGCCAAATATGCAATCGCACCTTTTGAAGCTTTGTCATAATGTAATGCTGACATACCGTGACTGGGTGCTTCCGCTAGTCTTACATTTCTTGGAATTGCGACTTTATATAGCTGTTCACCGAAATATTCCTGAAGTTCATCAGATACATCTCTGGTTAAACTATTCCTTGGGTCATACATAGTACGAAGTATGCCGGAAATTTCTAACTTCGGATTGATGGTTTCTCTAATCTGCTCAACCGTATTCATTAATGCGGCCAAGCCTTCTAGCGCATAATATTCGCATTGCATTGGAATGATAACGCCGTCCGACGCTGATAAGGCATTAACGGTTAGCATATTTAGAGAAGGAGGACAGTCGATCAAGACGAATTCATAATCATCACGAATAGATTTTAAGGCTTGCTTCAGTCTATGTTCACGGCCAATCTCATTAAGGAGCTCGACTTCCGCTGCAGTCAGATCGCCATTGGAAGGAATAACATCGTATTTACCAACGACTGAACGCGTAATGACCTCTTGAACATCGGCCTTTTTGGTCAGTACATCATAGGCCGTATATTCAATTTCATTCTTGCTGATCCCGCTACCCATAGTTGCGTTTCCCTGCGGATCAAGATCAATAAGGAGAATTCTGCGTTTGGTCGCAGCCAGCGATGCAGCAAGATTTACAGTGGTGGTCGTTTTTCCAACCCCCCCCTTCTGGTTAGTAATCGCATAGATTTTCGCTGGCACTGTGTAACCCTCACTTATAGACGCTTTCAATAGCAATATGCTTATTACGCTGAAGTTTTCTCTATGATAATTAAATGCCTGTCCTCTTCACAAGCGGGAACACATAACTTAATTGCGTTTTTAACATGATAATCTATTGGCAGTGCATTAATCTCATCTTTTGGATGCAAACCTTTCATTGCTAAAAACTCACCCTTTTCAGTAAGTAAGTGCTTACATAGTTTTACCATATTATCTAGCGCTGTAAATGCGCGTGACATAATTTGGTCAAATTGTTTATCCTGCGCAACACTCTCTACACGTCCATGCACTATTTCGATATTGGCTAGCGAAAGTGTAATCTTACTCTGAGTCAAAAAGCGTGTCTTTTTACCATTGCTGTCGACCAGCAAAAAGCGCTTTTCTGGAAACAAGATGGCCATCGGTATACCGGGTAATCCAGGGCCGGTACCGATATCAGCGATGTCCTGACCTTTTATATAAGGAGCAATGCTAAGCGAGTCGACCAGATGTTTAATCAACATTTCTTCCGGGTCACGAATAGCCGTCAGATTGTAGGCTTTATTCCATTTGATCAATAACTCTAAATAGTCGAGTAAAAGGCCATTCTGCTCTTCATTTAGAGTAATACCTATTTTTTCTGCCGCGTCGCTTAGAATATTACTAAAGTTGGCACGTTGCGATGCATTGATCACGTCTATTCTCTTTTAAGATACGTGAAGTGCCGAAATCAGGCACTTTCATGTTTGATTGATTTAGATAAAGATTTTTTCTTCAGATATATGAGTACCAATGACACAGCAGCCGGTGTAATTCCCGGAATTCTAGATGCCTGGCCAATTGTTTCTGGTTTAACCTCTAATAGTTTTTGCTTAATCTCATTGGATAGACCAGAAATTCCATCATAATTGAAATCGATTGGCAGCTTGGTTAATTCATTCTTTCTTAAACGATCAATCTCATCCTGTTGACGACTGATATAACCATCATACTTGGTTTGTATTTCAATCTGTTCAGCAACAGCATTAGAAATTGTTGGATCACCGTTTATTTCAGCAATACTTTGATAATTGATTTCAGGACGCTTTAGCAAGTCACGAAGGCTGTATTCTCTCGAAATAGGTCGATCAAAATATTTGTCAGCAATCTTCCCACCTTCTGAGCCAGGTTGCACCCAAGTTGTTTTTAGACGCTCTGTTTCTTTCTCGATTGCTTCGCGCTTGCTTGAGAATTGTGACCAGCGCTCATCACCTACAAAACCTAAATTACGTCCGATCTCAGTTAACCTTAGGTCAGCATTATCTTCGCGTAGTAACAAACGGTATTCAGCACGGCTTGTAAACATACGGTAAGGCTCACTGGTTCCTAGTGTAATCAGATCATCAACCAGTACTCCGATATAAGCTTCATCTCGACGAGGGCACCAAAGCATATCACCACTTGCTTTCAACGAAGCATTCATACCAGCAAGTAAACCTTGGGCACCGGCTTCTTCATAACCAGTTGTGCCGTTAATTTGGCCAGCGAAAAACAAGTTCTCGATAAACTTTGTCTCTAGGCTTTGTTTCAAGTCTTGAGGGTTAAAGAAATCGTACTCAATTGCATAACCAGGCCGCGTAATATGTGCTTTCTCGAAGCCCTTCATTGAACGCACTAAGTCAATTTGCACATCAAAGGGCAAACTAGTTGAAATGCCGTTTGGATATAACTCATGCGTTGTCAGCCCTTCAGGCTCGACGAAAATCTGGTGGGAGTCTTTATCTGCAAAACGATTAATTTTATCTTCAATAGAAGGGCAGTAACGTGGGCCTGTTCCTTCTATGATGCCTGTAAACATGGGTGAACGATCAAAACCTGAGCGAATAATCTCATGCGTACGTTCATTAGTATGGGTTACATAGCAAGAAATCTGTTTTGGATGTTGTTCAACTGTGCCGGTATAAGACATTACCGGTAAAGGTGTATCACCTGGCTGTTCGTCCATTACGCTAAAATCAACTGAACGTGCATCAATTCGGGGCGGTGTACCCGTTTTTAAACGGCCAACACGAAAAGGCATTTCTCTTAAGCGTTTTGCCAATGCTATCGACGGTGGATCTCCCGCACGTCCACCTGAATGGTTTTCTAAACCAATATGAATAACACCGCCTAAAAAGGTTCCAGTTGTCAAAACAACGGTCTTTGAATGGAAGCGAACTCCCATATTGGTGACAACGCCACAAGCCCGGTCATTTTTAACAATCAAGTCATCAGCCGATTGTTGGAAGATATCCAGGTTTTCCTGGTTTTCCAGGGTTTCTCGAATTGCGGCTTTATATAAGATTCTATCTGTTTGTGCGCGTGTAGCTCTTACCGCTGGCCCTTTACGGCTATTCAGCACTCGAAATTGAATACCCGCCAAATCGGTTGCTCGTGCCATAGCACCATCTAGAGCATCGATTTCTTTAACAAGATGACTTTTACCAATACCACCAATTGCTGGATTGCATGACATTTGACCCAGCGTCTCGATATTATGCGTAAGTAGAAGGGTTGATGAGCCGCGACGCGCTGCGGCTAAAGCAGCTTCAGTCCCGGCATGTCCACCACCAATAACAATAACATCGTAATGTTTTGCGAAATCCACCTAGCATCCCCAGTCAAATAAAATAGCCGCGCATTATAAAGATTTGAGTGATAAATAGCAGCCTTTATAGTTTATTTTTTATACAGTTTTGCACTTATGACTCAAATTTTGAGTGTCTTAAAATAAATCTGTGTTCTTAATG
>NZ_LWFZ01000803.1:0-816 GCF_001635225.1 Oleiphilus sp. HI0086 | reverse complement strand
CCTGAGGCCTTCTTTCTTGAAAACCTTACCACAAGCCCAACCCAGCTTAAGCATAAACTCTGGTGTAATTGCACCTTCACCCAAGCAGCCACGAATTCCATCTGTACCAAAGTATTTTCTTGAAGACATATCTTTTCCCTAAAACCCTTAAATAAACCTAACCTGCACGCTTTACAGCATCAACAACACGCACCGCATCAACCGTCTCAACAACATCATGAACCCTTACGATCTCGGCCCCTTGCCAGGCAGCAAGTGTCGCAGCAGACAAACTTCCAGCTAAACGCTGTTCTACATCTCGTCCCAGCAAGTCAGCAAACATGGACTTTCTAGAAACCCCAACCAACACAGGGTACCCCATACGTTTTAGTCGCTCAATGCCAGCTAATAAGCTCAGATTATGGGAAAGCGTTTTACCAAAACCAAAACCTGGATCGACAATCAAACGCTGATCATCAACCCCAGCAGACTTGAGCGTATTAATACGCGAAAGTAAAAAGGCCTCAACCTCTTCCACAACCGACGTATATTCTGGCTGAATTTGCATTGTATCGGGCTTACCTTGCATATGCATGACACACAAGGCGACATTCGCACCCGCAACGGCTTCGACCGCGCCAGGTCGCGTAAATGCCCGAACATCATTAATCAAACCAGCGCCCAGCGCAACGGTTTCACGCATGACTTGCGGTGTACTAGTATCGACCGATAATACGACATCGAAGTTTTGAAGAATTTTTTCAGCAACAGGACAAACACGATCAAGCTCTTCTTGAACGCTTACTGGCTGTGCACCTGGACGAGTAGACTCACCGC
>NZ_LWFZ01000802.1:0-1190 GCF_001635225.1 Oleiphilus sp. HI0086 | reverse complement strand
AACACTTTCATAGTTGATAAAGCGATACGAGCTATCGGCATTGAAGTGTGATTCCAGACGAGAAGAAAGTTCATCAGCTTCAGCAAGTGCCGCCAATGAAAACATCATGGCAAATAATACCAAGCCTTGTAGTATTGACTGTAGGCTCTTATTAGACTTTCTTTCTTCCAGGTTCCAGATCATATTTCACCACGCTCTTCGTTTAGGTAGCTCTAGTTTAACGAAGAGGGTGCTTAAATATTAGTCTGTCAGCAATGGTTTTACCCTTGTTTACACTTGCTCAGACTTTAAGCTTCTCGGTGAAAGGAGGCCAACCCAAAGGTTTACCAGCGATTAAATGCAGGTGTACGTGGTAGACGCTTTGTCCACCATATTCATTGCAATTCATCACAACACGGTAACCATCTTCTGCGAAGCCCATATCGGCGGCAATATTCTTGGCAACAAAGAACAAATGTCCAAATGTTTCCTTATCACCTTCATCCATATCGTTAATCGTCGCGATTGGTTTTTTAGGGATGATAAGCAAGTGTACGGGAGCGGTTGGCTGAATATCCTTGAATGCCAGGCAGATGTCATCTTCATAGACGATATCTGCAGGAATCTGACGATCAATAATTTTGGTAAATAGCGTTTCTGTCATTGTTTTTTCCTCGTTTGCTTCCTTTAGGCTTGAGCAAGTTTAGGCAAGTTACCTATTGCGCCCACCGCATACTGCATCACTTTATTTTTCGCAGGCCCGGAATTATTTGCTAGACCCAGGCCTATATTTCTTACCACCCTTAGCGGCAGCAACTCATTACTAAAGCCATGATAGAACATATCCATAATGCTCATCATTTTCTGGTTCTCTGGTCGTCTACTTTTTTGATAACGCTGCAGGACTTCAAGGCTAGCAATATCTTCGCCCGCTAAGTGTGCTTGCCCCAGAATTTCGATTAGCATCGCAGCATCCATAAAGCCCAGATTAACGCCCTGCCCGGCTAAAGGATTGATAGTATGTGCTGCATCCCCCGCCAATGCCACACCCTGGCGGACATAGTTAATGGCATGGGACTTAAATAAAGGGAAGCTAGCGTGCTCTACAATGCGTGTAATGGTAGGAAGCTCTGAAGGATAAGCAGCTTTGATCGTCGCTAACAGCTCCTCGTTACCCATCTGCGATAATTTGCCGACACTTTCAGGCAAGT
>NZ_LWFZ01000801.1:0-1238 GCF_001635225.1 Oleiphilus sp. HI0086 | reverse complement strand
TTATGACATAATATGTAAAATTATTAACGTTTTTGAGGTTTATATGAACATTAGCAGTGAAAAAAAGGAACTTTTCTATGATTTAGCTATTGTTGGGGGTGGCATTAACGGGGCTGGTATTGCTGCCGATGCCGCTGGCCGAGGCTTAAAAGTGTTCTTATGTGAACAAAATGACTTGGCTTCAGGTACATCTTCCAGCAGTAGCAAGCTAATACATGGTGGACTAAGGTACCTGGAACACTACGAGTTCAGACTAGTTAAAGAAGCGCTGGCAGAAAGAGAAGTACTGCTTAATAAAGCACCTCACCTTGTCTCACCCCTGAAGTTCGTCATGCCTCACCGCCCTCACCTTCGCCCTGCATGGATGATCCGCTGTGGCTTGTTTATGTATGACCACTTGAGCAAACGAAATACCTTGCCCAAAGCACGGAAGGTGAAATTTGATGGTCATGCACCTTTTACAAACTCGATCACCAAAGGCTTTCAATATCATGACTGCTGGGTCGATGATTCACGTTTGGTAGTTATGAATGCGATAGATGCCCATAATCGTGGTGCAAGCATTGAAGTTCAATCACAGTGCCATAACTTGAGCTTCGACAAAGATCTTGGTCGTTGGCGCCTAAGTATCTTCAACAAGATCGAACAGCGCAGCTACGATATTCTCGCAAGCAATATCGTTAATGCCTCAGGCCCCTGGTTAAACAGCTTTCTTGATTCAGCGGCAGAAGATATTAAACCGGCTCGAAATATTCGACTGATTAAAGGCAGCCATATTATCGTTCCCCGCTTTGAAGAACTGGATGAAGCTTACATTCTACAGAACGAAGACAAGCGTGTGGTATTTGTACTTCCCTATCTTGATCACTTTTCAATAATCGGAACCACCGATAAAGAATACCAAGGAAAGCCAGAAGACGTAGCAATTGAAGAGTGGGAAGTTGATTACCTGATTAAGGTATACAATCAACATTTCAAACGTTCGATTTCTCGTGAAGATATCCAGTCTACCTATTCTGGCGTCCGTCCACTGTGTGATGATGAATCAAACGACCCCTCAGCAATCACCCGTGATTACACGCTAGAACTCCATCAGGAAAGTGAAAGCAACGCCCTGCTTTCAATCTATGGCGGCAAAATCACCACTTACAGAAAGCTTTCAGAAGCGGTTCTAAACAAGCTGTCGCCATTTATTAAGGAGCTTGGTAAACCTTGGACTGCAGATGAACCGATGCCCG
>NZ_LWFZ01000800.1:0-2021 GCF_001635225.1 Oleiphilus sp. HI0086 | reverse complement strand
CACCGACGCGCTTAAAGGTACGATTGACAAGGCATTAGAACTAAACCCAAACGAACCAAATACCTTAAGTTTATTAGCAATCAATGCGTTTACGTCTGAGGACTTCTCACTAGCTATTGAGTACTGGTCTAAAGTTTTAGAGGCTTATCCTGAACATCCGGCCGCCGGCCAGATGAAACAAGGCATTAATGAAGCGCAGCGCCGTGCAGGTATCGAACTGTCAGATTTTTCCAGCGACAGCAGCGGTTCGTTAATTGATGTATTCGTATCGCTTGATGAAACACTTCTCGGCTCAGTTAAACCCGGTGATACCGTGTTTGTATTTGTAAAAAACGCTGAAAACGCGAATCAAGCTAGCCCGCCTCTTGCTGCAAGTAGACATACTGTTTCTGAGCTTCCTCTAACAATTAACTTGAGTGACGCTGACGCAATGAGTCCTGCAGCTAAGCTTTCCGATGCTAAGCTCGTAAATGTTACTGCGCGTGTTTCCAAGTCGGGTCAAGTTAGCGCAGCAAGTGGCGATTTTGAAGGCCGAGCTGAACTGGTTGAGTTAGGTTCCGAGCAACAAGTAAAAATTAACATTAGCGAGCTAGTCAAATAAAGTTTTAGTAATAAGCGCGTAATTACGGCAAGCTTCAAAAACAAAAATAACCTTAAGGAGTGCAAGTATGACGATAAAAGTGCCAAAGGTAATCGACGAATTGGAATCCAAAATTGTCAACACATTGAAGCTCTCCCGTTTCAAGAATCAATTAGTAGGCAAGGGATATGTAACGGGTCTTAAGGCCGTTACCTATTTACTTAACATTCCAAAACCGACGATCTTTATGAGCAAAGGTGCATCAATCAACCTTTGTGAATCGGTTTCTCAGTTTGGCCTCAATAAACTTTTGATTGTTACTGACCAGGCACTTTACGATACGGGCCTTCTCGACCCAGTACTTGAACAGTTAAATCTTTCTGGGATGAAGTATTCACTATTTACCGAAGTAGAGCCTGACCCTACCTTCACAGTAGTTGAAAGTGGCCTCCGTAAGTATCGACAGCAAAACTGTGATTCTGTAATGGCTATTGGTGGTGGCTCTTCAATTGATGCTGCTAAAGTTATTGCTTTAGCTGCAAGTAACGAAGTGAGCCCTCGAGATCTGGTTGGCATTTTAAAGGGCAAGAAACCTTCTGCGCCTTTCTTTGCAATTCCCACCACTGCGGGTACTGGCTCTGAGGCAACCATTGGTGCCGTTATTTCTGACAGCATTACCCACAAAAAAGAACTTGTTATTGATACAAAAATAGTTCCTTTAGTAGCGGCACTAGACCCTGATTTAATGAAGGGCCTTCCTCCTGCTATTACTGCAGCAACCGGGATGGATGCCTTAACCCACCTTGTCGAATCTTATTTAAGCGGCATGGCAAACGAAGAGTCTGACTATTATTCTCGTTCAGGTATTCAAATGATTTTTGAAAACCTACCGAAGGTATACAAACGTGGCAACAATGCTAAAGCACGAGAGAAGATGGCGCTGGCTTCGTACTACGGAGGCTTAACGATAAATATCGCCGGATTAGGGTATGTGCATGCTTTTGCCCACCAATTAGGTGCTAAGTACAAACTACCCCATGGCGAATCCAATGCAAAAGTTCTGCCTTATGTGCTTGAATTCACTAAAGCTGCGAGCACGACACGCTTGGCTGAACTTGCACAATGCCTGGGTCTCGGCAGCAGAAATGATAATGATACAGTGCTAGCTGAAGCGTTTATTAGTGAAGTCAAAAATTTGATTTCTACGCTAAATATCGAGAACACGATACCTCAAATAAAACGCTCAGATTTTTCTGAAATTATTCAGGGTGCTTTTAAAGAAGCTAACTCAACCTACGCCGTTGCAAAGTACATGTCTTATGACGAGGCAGAAGAAATGCTCAGCGCTATCTCTGGCCGAGCCAGCGACATTTAAGGATTACGTAACCCACTAAACAGCGTCACTGCGGGTCATAGAGGGAATTAAATACCCGTTTATCTT
>NZ_LWFZ01000799.1:0-6330 GCF_001635225.1 Oleiphilus sp. HI0086 | reverse complement strand
CGACAAGTTGCACCAACTCACTGCTATTACTCCTAAAGCCCCATAGTGCTGCGCTATCGGCGTTCTGCCACACGACCGAAGACAATTGAATATTACTTGAGAATGGTGACACATTAACCGGAGATTGGCCTGCCCCCGCATCTTCAAACATAAAGATATTCTCACTAGCGCCGTCTGCAGAAACTGAAGCTAGGAGAAAATCACCCTGATCAACTAAGGCAATAACCGCTTGTTTTTCGGGAAGCAGATAACTAAGAGTTAGGCTTGGCTCTGCTTGGGTAAGATCAGCACTCCAAATCGAACCATCACTAAACCCTAAGTAGAGTAAATTACTATTGGTGCGCGCGTAATTAGCGGAGGTAATTCTCGCATCTATATCGCCTTTCCCGATTGCCTTGGTAAACCTTCCTTGATCAGCTTGAAATCTAATTACTTCAGGCCAAGTATCGTTAAAAAATAAAACTTCCTGCTTACTAGATTCGTCTATTTGAGGTTCAAAGCTCACTTTGATCTCATCAGCTTTATTTCTGGCTAGCCATGTGGCATAACACGTCCCCTGAGGAACGAAAGACTCAGAAGCATTTTTGTTGTACGCTAACAAATCATCAGGGTATAAAACCTGATATAAGGTCTTATCGTCAATAGCTAGTGAAGACTCCTCTTCACGATCTAAAACCCCATCGTTATCGGTATCAGAGCTTGACGGGTCGGTAAGCGTAAGAGCAACTTCGACACCATCGCTAAGCTGATCACCATCACTATCTGGTATAAGAGGGTTTGTTGAAGTCAAATACTTCTCGACACCATCAGATAAACCATCGCCATCGGAATCAGCGGAAAGAGGTTCAGTGCCGAGTAACAATTCTAACCCGTCTTCAAGTCCATCGTTGTCGGAGTCACTGCCATTTACAAGCGTCCCATTTACTAATTCTAACTCATCGGTTAAACCGTCATGATCCTTATCATCACCAATTGATGGGTCCGCATCATCAATTGGGTCACTACCCCAGATGAGCTCAAAACCATCTGAGTAACCATCGCCATCACTATCAAGTAAAACTGGGGAGAGGTTTAATTCACTCTCAGTAAAGTCATTAATCCCATCAGAGTCAGAGTCTCGCAAATGAGGGTTGGTTGAATAGGCGCTTGTAAGTTCCACCAGGTCGGGCAGGCCATCAGAGTCTAGATCATCTGGGCGCCCCTCGCCTTCCACTGAACAGTTCTGATCAAATCTGAAATAGTCGCGAAAGTTTGGAACTCCATCGCCATCACTGTCAACAAAAGCGTTTGAAGCATCAGTAGAACCGTTCAACTTATCGATATTTAGCCCTACAAAAGCTTTCGCACCCTCGTATGAAAACGAGTCTTGAACCTCATTGTCTTCAGCAACCAGGGGAGCAAGCTCTAAACGAATTAAATCACCATACCTTAGCTTTTCACCAGGGTAGGTAAAATCTTTAACTAAACGATCCAGCTCACCATTTATATACCAACGAGCTTCAAGCGTTTCCAACGCAACAGCGCTGAACTTGGACAAATCTAGACTCACTGATTCGCCCTCCTCAACAACGACGGGAGTAATGGAAAACTCAGTTAGCTCAGAGTCTGTTTCGATAGTGGGGAGCCTAAGTGTTTCAGTACGACCGTACTCCTGCCCTATGCTGTACGAATATTCTACAGATATTACGTCGCCAAACCTGATGTTTGTCTCTGGGTTTGTCGGAAACTCAAAAGAGCTTTCTCCTGGAACCTCAACATCATTAATAAACCAAACTGGTGTGAAATTTGCTGCCGCGTAGAAGTCATCGTTCTCTGTACTACTGATCAATCGTGCTTTAACGCTTGCATCTACCGGATGAAGATTTTCATCCCAGTATTCAGTATCTAAAACAGGAATATAATTACCAAGATCACCTACAAAGACTCCTTCAAGCGTGGCAAGACGAATGTCTTGCTGACTGGAAAAATCTGCTGAGCGTTTAAGGTAAATAGTCGCTTCAATGACATCTCCGTATTCAAGCTTACTGGCTTCGTACAGATACGGATATCGTTTATCAGTAAAACTATATACTAGTGAATCTGTAGATATATCGTTTACAGCCCATTCGACATACAAATGATCTGCTATGTGCGCGCCTGACAAATCAAGCTGACCAGCACTTAAAAGGGGCGGATTTTCATCGTCTGAATAATCAGAGTTTAGGACAAAACCATTAGTCCCAATTAAATGCGTGGAATAACTATATTCTATCAACTGTTCATCTAGCGCTTTGACACTAAGATAGATTGTTAGCGTGTCACCAAATTCACCTTGCCCAGAGTCTAATGACACAGTATCGGTAGAATTCAAGCCTTCGAGTGATTGAACACTGCCGTCCCTATAGCGCTCAATTTCGTAACGTACGGCTATATCATTGGCAAATCGAGTTAAACTAAGGTTTCCTAAGTGAGGGGTAAGTAATCTACCCGGCTCTGGAAACGTCAAACCAAAATTAATACTTACCACATCGCCGTTTGAGTCGAATATTGCCGAGTTAGACGTCTCAGGCTGTATCAATAAGTTCGAACCTAAAAGAACAAAGTTCGAAGTGTCTTCTTCGACACTAGGTATATAAAAAGATGAAACAGATTGTGTAGTTAAGGAGTAATAGCTAATCGCACCTCCGCTAAATGCCAGATACATCCGTCTTAATTCAGAGTCGAACAAAAGCTTCTGTACTTTTTGATAATTACTGTACTTGTCTTTAGGCAGCTGTACGTGACCTAAGAACCTATCCCTATTGCCGCTTTCTCTAATGATAAAATGCCAACTGTCGTCAAAATACCAGTACTCATCTAGGTCTGAGTTGTAAACTTCGGCTTTGCTATCTGTTGCTGCTAAGATGTCAGCAAAACAAGGAAGATTGTCATTAGCGTCTATAACGCCATCTCCGTTCACATCATCAATTCCAGACAACGGTTCAGGGCATTTTTCTCGAAAATCTACAGCATCGACATCAACGACCGAAGCATTTATATCCCCCAAATATATGGACGATTGTTTGTCGCTATAGGTAAGCGTCGCATTTATGGCTTGGCCTGCCTGAAGGTTTGAAATAACTGACAAGTCGCCGGTAAGGCCCTCAGAAGCTGCTAGCTGGAAGGGGCTGGCTTCCTCTTCATCATTGATTTGATATTGGACAGAAAAAGATTCACCAATCAAGTCAAGATCGAGAAACTCTCCGACGTTTTCATTATTGTCACCGCAAACAGGATATAGCTCGCATATTTGATCAGTTGCTTTAAATTGAAGGACGATCTTAGAGCCTGCGTTAACGAACTCGGAGCCTGTCACAGGATCTTGATTTTCGCTTACAACCCTAAATTCAAGTGTTGAGAAATCAAAGATTGTGAAAGGTAGTTCAAATCCGAATTGCTGTTCATCGACCTCTACTGCTTTTGTCTCAGGGTTAACCTGAGCTTCTGTTGTGAGCTGTACATATGCAGAATACGAACCCGCTTTTGATCCATCGATTTTTAGTTCTAAGAAACGCGCACTTCCACTATCGAACAGACGAGAGGAAATAGTCGCATTATGCGTATCAGGTGCTACGTTGATGCTGGAAGCGACGTCTATTTCAACCGACATATCCCCAACCAATATACATTGGGAGTCATGAGGCGCACAGCTTAGCTTTTCATCATCACCTGTCTGAACTTCCTCTATTGGGATTGTCAGAACTAGACTTTGATCTATAGGCATTAGTAAAGCGTCTTCGAATTGCACAGAAACCGAACGCAATCCATCATAACCATTATCGACAATCTCATTGGGAGTTGATGGGTCAGGGTCATCATTATCGAGCATTCCGTCACCGTCAGAATCTACACCACCAGCCGCTCCAACCAACGCTAAATTTTGCAAATAAGAATTGTATTCACCGAAATCAGAGTCTTCGCCAACAAGCAGTTCAAACTCTTGCTCTAACAGTTGGCCCAATTCACTAACGTTCACCGTGGTATCTGGGATAAATGCGGAAGACGGCTCTCTCGTTGCAAAATACGTAAGACTATTTATCGAAGACAAGGATTCAATAAATTCAGAATTCTGCTTGCCATCAATTTGTCCGTCATACAGATCCTTGGCAATCTCGTTTTGAACTACTTCGTAATCTAAATTACTTGCTACCTTAAGAGACTGGAGCATCGCGCCGTAATATTCGATATTAAAGCGATAACGATAGGATGCCTCAAGCTCATCTTGAAAGTACTTCATGTGAGGAAGAGTGACCGGACTGATAGCGAAAATATTCTTCAGCTCATCCCCCTCTGTAATATTAAAAGACCTGGACACAATGCTTTGCGACTCTTCAAGAAGTTCGCTTAAAGCCTGTTCACCAAGATCAAAATAGACATTTTTCTCATTGGCGGCGGAACCCTGATAGCCATTACCATCGTTCAAGCGTTCAACAAGAGGCTGGAGGTTAATGACTTTTTGCTGAGCAATTTCTACCGCAAGAGAAGTAAGCGGGGTTGTATATCGAGAGGGTTGCACCGTAAACAACTCGTCAGATGCCCCTGACTCAAAATCTGCCAAAGATGTAATTAATTCGCCTTCTGCGTTGCGCTGGACAATACCATTCTTAACATAATAACGAGTCTCATCTAATGCTTCATTATCGCCGTATCCGAGAATGTCATCGGTATGGATGATTGATACCATTTTACTCAATATAGGAGCTTTACCACTATTTAGGTCAACGGATGAAGGAACCATGTTTGCTTCTATATATATAAATCCTCGATACTGGCCGACAAACAGCCCTTCCAGTTTCGCGGCACCGTTTGAAGAACCGTAAGATAGCCTATTGGCAGAAACCCCGTTTTCTACATCGGTACTAAGTAAAATACTATCGAATGCTAATTGAGCCTCCTGCTGCATCAGACTCATTAGCTCACTATGCATAGCTTGTATATCTTCAGCGGCGTCAACACCTTCACGCACGCCTAAAAAACTGTAGACAGCTCGATGATTTTGAACGATAGATATAAGGTCTTGACAGGTAATAATGGAGTGAAAGAATGAATTCAAACCTGCTTTGACTGATGGGTTTCCCTCTTTCCGATAGGCTAAATAAACAAGCTCCTTTAGATCAATTACAGGTAAAGATTGAGCTAGGGAATCACGAAGTTCTTTCAAGTTACTAATTGCAACTTGGTCGTTTGTCTCAAGCGCTATTTCAACAAGCGTTTTCTCGTCGTTAGATTCATCAAACGCGACAACATCATAGCGCTCAGCAATTTCTTTACTTGTCATTGCTAATGATTGCAGTTCGCTAAAAGAGTCCTTAAGTGCTGACCAGTGTTCTGCTTTCGTCGGGTCTGACTCTTTAGTTGAGTATTTGGCTACTACCGAATTAACACCTGAAAATGAGCTAACTTCGAGAAGCTCTTCATAAAAGCCATCAACATCGTTCAATTTCCGCTTAAAATCATTTAGATCAGAGTAAGCGGAAAGGGCTTCCGAAACTCTGTCTTTAACAATTGAATTTGTCTCTTCCTTAAGCAAGTCAAATGTGGAATCCTCGTCTTTAACTGGCTTTGTTAGCCCTAGATAGACATCCAAATAGCTTTTAGCTTTTGCAATAGTTCCTGCGTTTTCAACTTTTACTTTGAAATAGTCGAGTTCAGAAACATAGGAGCCTGTTTCAACCAGAGCCTCGAAATCATTCAGCACCTGAGCAGAACTCCGACCTTCAGGTAGAACCAAGGAATCACCATCAATAGATATACCCAGGTCAGCGTATGCCTTAAAAACACCGTTAGCAACAGATTTAAAGTTTGCATATCGCTCTGACTCTAAATCGACGCTATAGATCGAGATATCGGAGAAAGCGACTGGGCCTTTAACTGCACCACTATTTAGAAAAATGTCTAAGGATTCGTTTCCTTCCGTGTCTTCTGGTAAAGGAACATATTTACTGTCACCCTCGCCACAACCGGAAAGAATTAAAAGGAGTGTAAACAGGGAGCTCCAAGAAAACAGTCTAAACCTTTGAGTTATCATATAAGCGGCACTTTTCCATGTCTGGCTACGTAGTTTAGTCAGTTGTAGCGATAGTCGGCTTTATTACAAAATATCCCTAATGCTACAAAATCAGAAAAAGTCTTACAAATGAAGGAATTCCGAAGCGTGAACTGAGACAACAAAAAGAAAAAGAGCGTTCAAAAAACGCTCTCAAATCGAAGAAAAATGACGAAAAGTTTAAAATCAGAATATGCGATTAAGACCATTTAGTGCCGCAACACGATATGCTTCTGCCATAGTTGGGTAGTTAAATGTGGTATTAA
>NZ_LWFZ01000798.1:0-13037 GCF_001635225.1 Oleiphilus sp. HI0086 | reverse complement strand
TCTCGGTGGCAAATCATCTTTTATGTTTTGATCTTTAAGGAACAAACACTTGAACCACCGAGGACACCGAGCGCTTCGCTGCACCGAGGAAGTGATTAAGAAATACTAAAAAGCTTTTTATCTTTTCTCTGTGTAGACCGTAGGCCGCTCTGTGCTCTCTGTGGTGAATCGTCTTTAGTATTTTGACCTTAAAGACTTAAAAGTGATTGAGCCTGCTTATCGTATGACCTTTGAACAGTAAGCAACATTTCTACTAATTCAATTGCCCTATTAAGTGCAGACGAGAACTCCTCATTATCTTCAACATAATCATGAACCAAACGATTTCTAAGATTTCTCGCCTCTATCCACTGTTCGACCGAAGCAATTAATCCAAGCTTTTCCATTCGTCCCAAGTTATTGATTGCAGAACTTGGCGTTTCAAGCATTTGTTTTAATAACTCGGGAGTACACTTATCACCTAAGTGATCTTGAAGCCTGCCAAACCTTGCGACAAACGCATCGACCCGCTCAGCCATATCTAGATCATCTTCAAGACCAGCAACCCATTGGGGATTAACTTCTTCAGATTTTAAGCGGCTCCACGTCAACTCCAAGTGCTTTGCTTCCTTTTCTGCCACTTTAATCAAGTGTCGTAAACGGTCTTTATTATTACCCATTAAAATAATCCTTCTCTATTTTTTATTTAGAGCGCTATTCCTTGCGCTTTAGCTTGCTTATGAATAGTTTGATACGGCGTTAGTGCATCCACCAAAATCACATCTATTTTTTGATCGCCGATTGCCATCTGAATTTTTGCCGCGATTCGAGCAGCGGCCGACGCCCTATTTTCAATTTGTCGCGCCGTCTCAACAAAAAGGTCGATATCCCCCCCCTTTGCGGAGTCATCTACTCGTGAACCAAAAAGAATCACCTCTGCCTCAGCGCCTAAAACTGCCTCTACAGATTCTTTAATTTTTGATACTTGAAATGAACTTAGCCGCACAGCCTACCCTCAACAATTCTTAGTGTTGTCAGTATAACAGGGAAATACTGAGAGCGTGCTTAAGGCGCTTTTAAGAAAACGCTTTCTTTTCTCGGTGCAGGCCTCAGGCCGCTCTGTACCCTCTGTGGTAAACCGTCTTTTATGTTTTGATCTTTAATTAAGGGATAAACCGATGAACCACCGAGGACACCGGGCGCTTCGCTGCACCGAGGAAGGGATTGAGACACATCTAAAAAAGCTTTTATCTTTTCTCTGTGTAGGCCGCAGGCCGCTCTGTGTCCTCGGTGGTGAACCGTCTTTTATGTTTTGATCTTTAATTAAGGGATAAACCGATGAACCATAGAGGACACAGAGCGCTTGCTGCACAGAGAAAGTGTCAGCTTTACTCAAATATCAAATCTGCCCTGAAGATCACTAATTAGCTTTTGAGCAAAGTTCACTATTAGGGGAATATTATCTTTTGACAGATTAATTGCTTGGCTAAGCTGCCCTGCATCTTCAATGTATTCGTGAATCATTTGATTCCGAATTCTTCTTAGCTCTAACCACGTATCACTGCTTTCCAAATAGCCAAGCTTTTCAGCTCTATCCAGATTATCGATCGCGACACCTACTTTTTCTTGCGTAGCCTTGAGCCATGCAACCAACAACTTATCACCAACCGTATCTTGCAGGCGGCAGAAGCGCCCCACATAGGCCTCGAGCACCTCAGCCAAGTCAGGGTTAGTATCTAACTGCGCCGCCTTTTCCTCGTCAAAACCACCTGCAAATAGCTTTCCTTCAGAGTATTGTAGATGAGTAATTTCTTTTGACAGGATTCGGCACAGATACCGTAGCCTTTCTAACTGACCTTGATCTAGGGTCATAACTTAATCCCGGTTTCTTTTGCTATGGTATGTATTGGCGAAAGCTCTACACTTGGTGTTTGAAGTATCACATCGGTTTTACGCCCATGAAACAAGCGAGATACTTGCGTGCTTATTTTAGCCGCAACGAATACGAGTTCGTCGATATCGTGCTTTGACACCACGAGTATGTCTATATCACCACCCTTTGCATAATCATCCACTCGCGAGCCGAACAACCACACTTCTACGCCAGGATCAATTAAACTGGCAACGATACCTTTAATGGATTGCGCTTGCCCTTCGGTAATTCTCATTTATGCAAATGACTCTAACTATAATTTAAAGCAGTGAATTTTCATGCCTTATCTTACTGGAAGGAATTAGACTTTGGTAGCCACATAGCGCTTCGCTGCACCGAGGACAGGATAGAGCCACATCGAAAGAAAGCCTTAATCTTTACTCGGTGTAGGCCGCAGGCCGCTCTGTGTTCTCGGTGGTGAACCGTCTTTTGTGTTTTGATCTTTAAAGAAAACCAATTGAACCACAGAGGACACCGAGCGTTTCGCTGCACAGAGGAAGGAATTGAGACACTTCTAAAAAAAAAGCTTTTAATCTTTTCTCTGTGCAGGCCGCAGGCCGCTCTGTGTTCTCGGTGGTGAACCGTTTTTTATGTCTTAATCTTTAAGGGATAAACCAATTGAACCACCGAGGACACCGAGCGCTACGCTGCACAGAGGAAGTGATTAAGAAATACTAAAAAGCTTTTTGTCTTTTCTCTGTGCAGGCCGCGGGCCGCTCTGTGTTCTCGGTGGTGAACCGTCTTTTAGGATTTTGAACTTAGGAATTCAATATACCAGGGCATCGCTTCAGAAATACCTTCTAGAATTCGATACTCTGGTGCATAACCTAGTTTTGTCTTCGCTTTGGAAGTATCGGCTTGCGAGTGCCTGACATCACCAGCTCGGAAGTCTCTGTAAATTGGCTCTTTCGAAACATCAACATCATTCTCAGCTAGTGCTTTTTGTATAGATACATACAAGTCATTCAAGGTTGTACGATCACCCAGTGCGACGTTGTACACTTCATCTTTAGCTTCGTCAGGTGCAGTGGCCGCAAGAATATTCATTTGCACAGTGTTATCGATATAGCAAAAGTCTCGACTTGTTTCGCCATCGCCGTTAACGAAGACATCTTCACCTTCAATCATTGAAGAGGTCCACTTTGGAATAACCGCTGCATAGGCACCATTAGGGTCTTGTCGCTTGCCGAACACATTGAAATAACGCAAACCAATCGTTTTGAAGTCATAGGTTCTGGCATACACACTGGCATATAATTCGTTTACGTATTTGGTTACCGCATAAGGTGAAAGCGGATTGCCTATATTTTCTTCTACTTTTGGCAACGCAGGGTGGTCACCATAGGTTGAACTACTGGCCGCGTAGGTGAAGCTTTTTACCTGCTCTTCTTTTGCAGCCTGGAGCATATTGAGAAAGCCAGTGATATTCGCTGCATTCGTGGTAATCGGGTCTGCGATAGAACGAGGAACGGAGCCAAGCGCTGCTTGGTGTAAAACATAGTCAGCACCTGAAACCGCCTTCTGGCAGGTTTCGTAATCTCTGATATCACCTTCGATAAATGAGAAGTTCTGCCACTGTTCAGACGCTACCAAGCCTTGAACTTCATCTAAATTGTATTGATGCCCAGTGGCGAAGTTATCCAAACCTACAACTTTTTGGTTTAGTTTTAGCAGTGTTTCTAGCAGGTTAGAACCGATAAAACCGGCAACACCCGTTACCAACCAGGTTTTGGGGCTGTCTGTTAGCTGCTGTTTTACATTTTCATAACTTGTCACGACACTTATTTCCTTTCTATTTAGAGTTGCTCAGGGTTGTTTGAGACAGGGGCGGTATTGTTAATTATTCAGTTTCCGGCAAAGGTATCCGCTAGCTTGAGAACAGTAACGATTAAGGCTATCAAGCCTATGCTCCAGCGCATATTCTTGTTTATCGCTTCAGATATCTTCAATTCAATTCGTTTTTCAAAAGCGTCCATTCTAGCCCCCATAAGTTCGAAGCCTTTGTTTACCTTTTGTTCCAACAACTTGAATTCGCCTTTCAGGCCGACAAACTCGCCTCTTAGGCCTGTAAAGTCACCTTTCAAATCAGAAAACTCACCTTTCAAGCCAGCAAATTCACCTTTCAAGCCAGCAAATTCACCTTTCAAGCCAGCAAATTCACCTTTAAGGCTTGCCACACTATCGGTCACTTCATTTAATTTTTCATCTAAATGATTGATATGATTATATTGCGACTTAAGCAGCAGTGTATTGATATCTTCACTACTTAGACCCTCACCGTTTGAGAAGCGGGTTTCAATCTCTTCGAGTTTGGGCTGTATCATTTGAATTAGCATATCGTCCACTTTTGTTTTATCCATTCTCTTATCCTCCTTGATAATCATTGGTAAAAGCCTTGTCGTTAGACTAAGCGAATAATAGCATGACAGGCCTGCTTTTACACTTCACAAGCCCTAGTATCGATACTCCCAGGAGACCGAAGCGGCTAAGCGTTCTACATCGGTAAACGCAGTATCAACATCTTTACTTAGGTAAGTCAGCCCTGCTTTGAAACGGCCATCAAAGATAAAACACTGGTGATAAAATTCCGCCATATAAAGTGATTGAGCACTCAGAGCAACCCCATTTCCTCTCACTCCACCATCTTCATTCAACTGTAAATAGCTTGCACGCGCACTCCAAAGCGAACCATCACCATTTTGAAGACTCATTCCAAAGGACAAAACCTTCGAGTCATTATCAAAACTTGCGCCAAGTGTGCGCCCGCGGTAGCGATAGCCACTCTGATAGAGACCATGTTCGTAGGTGGTATTATAAAATACCGTCTCAAAGCCATCCGCAATGGTATTTGCGTATTCCAACTCGTACTTTAGGAAAGCGCTATCTTCTAGTATTTGGGAAAGTTGAACACCCGCTTGATGAGTGCGTCGCGATGGCATATAGCCTGCTTCGTCTTCACCAATTGTTTGTGCGTGGAAGGCCGCACCCAGCGTATCAGTCAATGCAAAGCCATAACGTACATCGAAGCCCGCCAACTGATTCCCCGCTTGCTTGGCTGTATTTTCACCCTGCGAAGTAAGCGACTTCCAGAAGGTAGACAAGTCTTCATCACGCCCTTCTCCACCCCACTGCATCGCACGGGATAGTCCAAATTCAAGACCTTTCACCGGCCTAAAGGTAAAACGCATGCCAGTAAGTTTTGCCTCAGGTATTGTACGCTTACTTTCTAGCTGACCAATATAAGATACAAATTGCCACTCTCCTAACCAAGAAAGCAATGGTGTTTCAAAGGTTTGCCCCTGCTTGGTTCTTAAGAATACGCTCGGCACCGGATCTGCATTATTTGTCAGGATCAAACTCGACTGAGAACCCGCGCCCCACCATTGATCGACTGCGCCAACACCCAATACCCAGTTGCCATCACGACCGCCCAGCACGCCAGCCAAATAGGAGCCATAAAAGTCTGTCTGGACGGCATCATCACCAGGGTCTGTCATGACATTAGCTTGAAGCCTGAAGGCAAAGCTTTCACTATCACCTTCCATTGTTTTATGGATCTCTCCTTTTTCTTGCTGGAAAGAACCAAAATCTCTTAATAATGGCCTAGCACTGCCCGCTGTCACTTCAAGGCTTTTTTTAATACCGGACTTAGTCTGCTTACGTAGCTCAAAGCGTAATTCTCTAATCGCAGTTTTTTGTGCTGAATTGAGCTTCGAGTGATCAGCTTCTGCTAATGCACTTTTTACGTCCGCCCACATAAGCGGCCAGGTCGTTAAAGAGATATCGATCACTTCTGCATCATTGAGTAGCTGAAGATTATTTCGAAGCCTAAGGTCACCTACATCAATCCATGGCGCAGCGTTTACCGTGGCAGCCATAACAAGAGAAAGGGACATTACAAGGGTGCTGAGAAGCTTAGATTTGATAGACACGAATTAGACTTTTTAGTGGTTGATTCTATGGCTGGGCATTATAGGGGTTTTGCACTTAAAGGTAAAAGCGAAAAGAACTTAAACCACAGAGGACACCGGGCGCTTCGCTGCACAGAGGAAGAGATGGAGACACATCTAAAGAAAGCTTTTATCATTTCTCTGTGTAGGCCGCAGGCCTCTCTGTGCCCTCGGTGGTGAACCGTCTTTTATGTCTTAATCTTTAAGGGATAAACCGATGAACCACAGAGGACACCGAGCGCTTCGCTACACAGAGGAAGAGATTGAGACACACCTAAAAAGGCTTTTATCTTTTCTCTGTTTTTATCTTTTCTCTGTGTAGGCCGCAGGCCTCTCTGTGCCCTCTGTGGTGAACCGCCTTTTATGTTTTGATCTTTAAGGGATAAACACTTGAACCACAGAGGACACCGAGCGCTTCGCTGCACAGAGGAAGAGATGGAGACACACCTAAAAAGGCTTTTATCTTTTCTCTGTTTTTATCTTTTCTCTGTGTAGGCCGCAGGCCTCTCTGTGCCCTCGGTGGTGAACCGTCTTTTGTGTTTTGATCTTTAAGGGCAGTCTTTAGCGACAGAAAAAACTACACCCACTGCCTGCTTAGATGTATAATCTGCCGCCTATTTTTTAAGCAACTCTTTTCGCAAGCGATTGATATTTAGATGACCGACACCACGACCAAGAAGCTTTTTATTAAAACTCACGGCTGCCAGATGAACGAGTATGATTCATCTCGCATGACAGACTTACTGCAAGACAGTCATAAAGTTGAGTTAACCGAGAACGAGAGTGATGCTGACATCATTCTTCTTAATACCTGCTCTATTCGTGAAAAAGCACAGGAAAAGGTCTTTCACCAGCTTGGTCGCTGGAAGAAGCTTAAGGAAAGCAACCCGGAACTAACTATCGGCGTTGGTGGTTGCGTTGCCAGTCAGGAAGGTGAAGCGATTCGTTCTCGCGCGCCTTTTGTAGACGTGATCTTTGGCCCACAAACGCTTCATCGCCTACCAGAGATGATCGACGCATCAAAAACAACTGATGTAGGCGTGGTCGACATCAGCTTCCCTGAAGTTGAAAAGTTTGACCACCTCCCTGCTCCCGGTATAAATGGCCCTTCTGCGTTTGTTTCAATTATGGAAGGCTGTAGCAAGTATTGTACTTTTTGTGTTGTGCCTTACACGCGAGGTGAGGAAGTTAGCCGCCCTGTTGATGACGTACTGGCAGAAATCTCCCACCTTGCTACTCAAGGTGTGCGTGAAATAAACTTACTCGGCCAAAACGTTAACGCCTACCAAGGTGAAACACACGATGGCGACATGATGGATCTTGCTGAGTTAATCACACTAACCGCAGCCATTGAAGGCATTGACCGAATTCGTTTTACAACGTCGCATCCGGTTGAGTTCAGTGACTCACTTATCGACGTTTATGCCGATACTCCTGAGCTGGTAAGCCACCTCCACCTTCCTGTTCAAAGCGGTTCAGACAGAATACTGAATGCGATGAAGCGCGGCCATATGGCATTAGAGTACAAATCTAAAATTCGCCGTATACGTAAGCACCGCCCTGATATTAGTATCTCTTCAGACTTTATCATTGGCTTCCCTGGCGAAACCGAGAAAGACTTTGAAGACACCATGAAGCTGATCAATGACGTTGGCTTTGACGCTTCTTTTAGTTTTATCTATAGCGCGCGCCCGGGTACACCAGCAGCAGATTTACCTGATGAAACAAGCGAAGAAGTTAAAAAACAACGACTGCAAATTCTGCAGCAGCGCATTCTTCAACAAGCTCAAGATATTAGCCGAAAAATGGTCGGTAATACCGAACGAATTCTGGTCACAGGTTTTTCTAAGAAAGACCCCGGGGAGCTACAAGGCCGAACCGAAAATAACCGTGTTGTGAACTTCAAAGCGAAGCAAGACCGCTCAGATAGTGCCTTGATCGGGCGCTTTATCGACGTGAAGATTACCGATGCTTACGCAAATTCATTACGTGGTGAAAGAGTCGATGAGCAAGACTACTAAAAAAGAAAAGTTAGCCAGACGGCAAGACAAGCAGCCTGACGATAAAGTCAAAACAACGAGCACTGGCTCCATTACCATTAAAGAAGTTGCACTGACGCCTTTTGATAATGACCGCCTCGCCTGTTTGTGCGGCCAATTTGATGAAAACATCAAACACCTGGAGATGCGCCTAGATGTTAAGATTAGCTATCGGGGCGCTGTTTTCAAAATACGTGGCGAAAAAGCTGAAGCATCTCAGGCGGCGCTAGAGATAATCAGACACCTATATCGAGAGACCGAGGATAATTCGAGCATTAGCCTTGAAATGGTTCACCTCTTTGTTCAGGAGTTTGGCGTTGATGCTATTTCGAGCGAGCTATCAGAAGAAGCTCGACTAATCAAAACACCTCGAAGCCAAGTTAAACCTCGCGGCGAGAACCAGTGCCAATATGTTGCTAACATTAAGCAGCATGATATTAATTTTGGCTTAGGCCCTGCTGGTACTGGCAAAACCTACCTTGCTGTTGCTTGTGCTGTAGAAGCGCTAAATAACGAAGAAGTTAAACGCATTCTGCTAGTTCGGCCCGCAGTTGAAGCAGGAGAAAAGCTTGGCTTTCTGCCTGGCGACCTGGCTCAGAAAGTTGACCCTTACTTGCGCCCTCTCTATGACGCGCTATATGAAATGCTAGGCTTCGACCAAGTCGCCAAGCTCATGGATAAGAACATCATAGAAGTCGCACCACTCGCCTTTATGCGCGGCCGAACACTTAATAATGCTTTTATTATTTTGGACGAAAGCCAGAACACCACACCCGAACAAATGAAGATGTTTCTGACCCGAATTGGTTTTGGCTCAACAGCCGTTATTACGGGCGACCTAACCCAAACCGACCTACCTAAACACGCGATGTCGGGCTTAGCTCAGGCTCAGCGCGTTTTAAATGGCGTAAAAGGCATCAGCAGCATCCACTTCCGCCCATCTGATGTTGTCAGACACCCTATTGTTCAACGAATTGTAGAGGCTTATAACAAGCACGATACGCAGGGAAAGGCTTAAACCACAGAGGACACCGAGCGCTTCGCTGCACAGAGGAAGGGATTAAGACACCCTAAAAACCTTTTTATCTTTTCTCGGTGTAGGCCGCAGGCCTCTCTGTGACCTCTGTGGTGAACCGTGTTTTATGTTTTGATCTTGAAGTGATAAACCGATGAACCACAGAGGACACCAAGAGTAGAGAAACTCTAATCTTTCATTTGCCCAGGCAACCACAAAGCTATTTCAGGGAAGATCAGCAGCAGTAGTACCATAACCAAGCTTATTACTACGAATGGTAAGGCACCCTTAAAGACAGTTGTTAAGGGTATATCCGGAGCAACGCGCTGCATTACAAATACATTGATACCGATTGGCGGCGTAATCAGCGATAGCTCAATCATCATAACGATAAAAATACCAAACCAGACCGGCTCATATCCTAAAGAGGTCACCAAAGGGAAGACAAAAGGCAAGGTGAGGATAATCATCCCAAAGGTGTCTAATACAGCCCCGAGCACCAGATACAAGAGCAATAGAGCTAACATTATCAAGAAAGATGAATCACCCCAACCGGCGATGGATTCTATCAAGAACTGAGTCACGTCAGTCTGCGCCATGAAGCGGCTAAAGAATACGCCTCCTAAGAATAACAAAAAGATGTTGCCGCTCAGCGAAACGCTTTGGCCCAAACTTTCTTTCAGAATCATTGCACTTAAGCGTCCGCGAAATAAGGCAATAACGAATACCCAAGCCAAACCAATAGCCGCGGCCTCTGTTGGCGTTGCATAGCCTCCGTAAATACCACCCAAAACAATAAGCATTAGTGACAATGCCGGCAGGAGTTTTGGTAGCGCCTTGATCCGCTCTGCCACCGAGTAATGCTCACCACCGGGTGCCAGTTCGGGCTTGAGCTTACAGCGAATCATGACATATAGACCAAACATCAAAGCTAATAGAATTCCCGGAATAATACCCGCTATAAACAGGTCGCCTAGCGAGGTTTCCGTCCAGGCCGCGTAAAAGACCAAAGGGATACTCGGAGGAATAAGAATGGCGAGCACACCGGCTGCTGCGATTGAGCCAGTCGCAAGCCTTTGGTTATAGCCGTAACGACGCATCTCTGGCATCAGCATTTTGCCCATTGCTGTGACTGTTGCAACACTAGAGCCTGTGACCGCACCAAAGGTTGCTGAGCAGCTGATAGATGTGATCGCCAAGCCACCGGGAATTCGCCCGAACCAGCGGTTAAAGCAATAGAAAAGATCTTTACCCAAGCCCGTTGTTTGAGCTAAAGCTCCCATCCAAACAAATATAGGTAAGGTCACCAATACAAAGTTACTGGCGACTTCCCAACTAACCAACTGAAACTGAACGATAGCCGACTCAAAGCTCTGAAGGTAGACATTTCCAAGCAGCCCTACCGCTATCAAAGCGATAGCAATCGGTACACGTAGAGCGATTAATATAAGCAAGCAGGCCATGGCCAACAGGCCAACACTTTCAGGGTTCACGAATGCCCCTCTTTGGTTTGACTTGAATCTAGACTAGCCCATAGCAAACTCAATGATTGAAGCGTTGTCACAAGCCCGATAAAAGCCATCAAGGCATAGAAAGGCCAATAAGGTATGTCGATAGTATAAGCTTGATCTTCATAGGTATAGCTATCTATCGCGCCCAACACCGCCTGCCAAACGACAAGTAGCGAGAACAAAACCAAGAAAACATATGAAGCGCATTTTAGGGAGCGTTGCTTAGAAGCCGACAAGGCTTGGTAAAGCAGGTCAACACTCAATAATTCATGGCCCTCTATACACTTTGGAATCGCTAATAAAGAACATGCTGAGTAGCAGCAAACCCGACAATTCGTGAGCCCAAGCAATGGGAGAGGAAAATAATGAACGCAAAATAACGTCACTAATTACAAGTAAGACCAGTGACGGCAGAACAAACAAGGTGTTAAGACCGTTTAAGAAATTAACGAGTTTTTTTAAGATTTGGTCAAGCATAGAATGGAAGCGACGGAGGGTTCACGCTTATTAGCTTGACTCTTGATCAGGTAAGGGGCCAGGCATCACGATGCCAAATCCTTGAGCAAAGTCTATTCCAATTTCTCTTAGCGCTTCGCAAGTCGCATCATCCTCAACAAACTCTGCGATCGTCTCTAGACCCGCTGCGTGCGCTATCATATTGCACGACTCCACAATCCCTCTATCAATACTGTCGCTCAACATATTCTTAACAAAGCTCCCATCAATCTTCAGGAAGTCGACAGGAATCGTTTTAAGATAAGAAAAAGAGCTCAAACCAACACCAAAATCATCTAGCGCAAACTTAAAGCCTAGCCCTCTAATTTCATTAATAAACTCTACCGCATCAACCAGGTTATCGATTGCAGAGGTTTCTGTAATTTCAAAACAAATTCTCTGAGGCAGCAGGTCATATTCTTTTTGCCAGATCTTGATATCATCAAAAAATGACTGATCACTCAAGGTTGAACCTGACATCGTCTTCGGAGTCATCGACGATTAATATTCGTATAATCTTACCTTCCACTAAATGCATATAGCTACCTTGATACCGGAGAAAGGTTAATGTCTAACCAATAATTCCGAAGTGCTGAGATATTGTCTTTAAATTCATTTATATCAAAAGACTTTTGAATATAGCTGTTTGCGCCGGCCCGATAACCTTCCTGAACATCTCTCTCTTCATCGGAGGAGGTTAGGATGACAACAGGTAGGCATTGAGTGTCCGGGTTGTGACGAAGCTCTTTCAACACATCCAGACCATGAACTTTTGGCAAATTCAAATCGAGGAAAACCACCCTTATCTCAGGGTCGAACTGCTGGCCAGCGTACTGCCGCTTTCCACACAGGTAATCAATCGCCTCTTGCCCATCCCTAACAATGACAACATCTTTCTGCTCTACGCCCGCTTTTTTAAGCGCAAACAAAGCCAACTCTTCTTCACCTGCATTATCTTCTACTAACAATATCTTTGCCGTACTCAAAGCGAACATCCTCCTTTTGCTTATCCTTTAAGTTTAGCCCCATATTAGATTTATGCCAGGTACTGTCAAAACACCCCAAATCATTCCGACTCACTTAGCAATTCACGAATTACAGGCACAAAAAAAGCCGCTAAGAGCGGCTTTTTTCTAACTTACTAAAGTAAGCCGATTCAACAAACAGCTTACTAGCCGTTTACTGCATCCTTTAGGCCTTTACCAGCTTTAAAGCTAGGAATCTTGGCAGCAGCGATTTGAATTTCTGCACCAGTCTGTGGGTTACGACCAGTTCTTGCTGCACGATCTTTCACAGAGAAGGTACCAAAACCAATCAACGTTACCTGATCACCTTCTTTAAGTGCATTTGTAACTGATTCTACAACCGCGTCGATAGCACGACCAGCGGCTGCTTTAGAAATGTCTGCAGATTCTGCAATTGCATCAATTAGTTCAGACTTATTCACACTAAACCCCTTTTGAGATAACTGTAAACATACGAGACTTTCGCAGAATGCTGCAAGGTAATCTCTGTATATAATTTATAATGATGTGCTTTTTGATTCTTAGAAATCTTACACTTTTAAAAACATTCGTCAATTGTATCTTTGATACTCAAAAAGACAACTAACAAATATCACATGACAGGTCGGAGCCCCCTAAATTACTGCTGCCTGACGTCAGACTGTTTTATACCAACTGAGCGAAAGCCCTGTCAAGCAGCCTGAGCGCCTAATGTGTATTTATTCTCTCAGAAGCCTCATCTTTCACCTCTGAACCTTCTTTTTCGGACTTTTGCAGCATTTTTTCCTTGTGTTCATCACTTTCGGGAGAATACGCCAAAGCGCGCTCTAAAACTTCGTCAATCCACTTAACCGGTACAATTTCGAGGTCTGCTTTAATATTATCCGGAATTTCCTTCAAGTCTTTTTCATTTTCTTGAGGAATTAGAACTAGTTTTATTCCACCTCTATGTGCCGCTAATAACTTTTCTTTCAAGCCACCAATAGCAAGGACCTGACCACGCAAGGTTATTTCACCTGTCATCGCAACGTCTGCACGAACTGGAATGCCAGTAAATGAGGAAACCATTGCCGTGCACATTGCGATACCCGCACTCGGCCCATCTTTTGGC
>NZ_LWFZ01000797.1:0-1125 GCF_001635225.1 Oleiphilus sp. HI0086 | reverse complement strand
AACTGCCATTAAGTGCGATAGACTCTTCAGCGGTGCGTACAAAATGAGTTCCATGGTCTATTCAGCACACTGGCTGGCACTAAGCTTGTGCTCTTTATTGTGCCGACAATAGATCTCGGTCGCCGTAATCGCCATGGGGCTATTGAGAAATATGGGTAAGTCAGGTATTCGCCCCTGTTTCTTAAGCTCTTGAAGAATATGAAGATTAATTTGCGTACGGCCAACCGCAAAGGAAGGCATCAAGACAATGCCACCGCGCTTACTGGTTTTATTGATGATTTCTTCAAAGAATGCAAAGGCATCGATATCTTCATGTAGTCGATCACCATAAGTCGACTCTACCACCAAGTAATCTGTTTCACTTAGCTTTTGAGGCGCTTTCATTACCAAGTCATCAGAGCGACCAACGTCTCCACTAAAGGTTATGCTTCTTCCCAAGGCGCTAAGTCGAATAGAGGCGGCACCCAGGATATGCCCAACCGGCTTGAATTCAACCTTCACCCCTTTAAGGATCTCTATTTCCTTATTCATCGAGACAGGTTCAAATAATTCCAGCGATGCGTTCGCATCCTCTTCCGTATAAAGAGGCAACGCAGGAGAGTGCTTAGAGAATCTTTTTCGATTTGCGTAGCGAGCATCTTCTTCCTGAAGGAAACCGGCGTCAGGTAGAAGCACACCACACAGGTCTAAGGTACCACTACTACAATAGATTACACCCTTGAATCCGGCCTTCTTAAGAGCAGGAATATAACCACTATGATCTACATGCCCATGAGTCAGTAAGATAACGTCGAGACTTGAGGCATCGATCGGAAACGGTTGCCAGTTCTTGTCTCGTAGGTTTTTTACCCCTTGAAACATACCGCAGTCAACCAGGACTTTCTTGTCGTTTATAGTCAGAAGGTATTTGGAACCTGTAACTGTACCAGCACCACCGATAAATTTTATTTTTAACATGCTCTTATCCTTAGACTCGTTATTCCAAGCATACAAAATCAAGGCCTAAAATGTATATATGTTTTGAGGAAGCCATCACTCAGTTAAGCTAGGCAAGGAGTTCCACTCCTCACATGAACCTTCCCCGAACCTCACGGCCAGTTAACAGTAGAAGACTCTGGCTACAAT
>NZ_LWFZ01000796.1:0-17458 GCF_001635225.1 Oleiphilus sp. HI0086 | reverse complement strand
GTAATCGTCGGGTGAGAATACCTTCAGTAACGACTTCGAGAACGGTGTTTTGCGACACATTTCGATCATTCTTGATCTGATAACCTATGCGTTCACCGACTTTCTCCCCAAGCTGTTTCGCGAGGTAGTAAGCAATGGCCTTAACGGCTACACGGCGAGGCTCCAGTAAAAGAATCTTTTTCCCTTGAAGTGCCAAGTCCTTGAGTAAGGCCAAAGGTAAAGCGGTTGATTTTCCCGCACCGGGTTCGGCTTGAAGTACTAATGCCTTATGTTCGCTCAGTTGAGCAATCACTTGAGGAAAAAACTGGGAAATGGGTAACAAAGACAGGGCTCCAGAATGACAGGCTTGCGTCATTTTATAAGATCCTGAGCGCAATAAAAGCCTTTAATTAAGTGAAACAGCAGCTTGTCTGGTTTTGTCAAAACGGGGTTTAGCGACTATATATAGTATCGAGTGAAGAACTATATATATAAAATCGGGTTAACAGCTCTATTTGGAGAATGATAATAATGCTAAAAAGAATTGCCCTATTTGTTACCATATTGATGCTGTTTTCTTCCCAGGGTTTTGCTGGTGGCGATGCACCTTATCCGGCCGACTGGCGTTCCTGGACATCGGTTTCTACCCCCTTGACCAGTATCGGTGCTCTACCAGGCTGTGACGCAGATGTAAGCAGTTTACCGCCTATTTATCAGGGAACGGTTGAGACATATTGCGGTGTTAGGCCAGAAGGCCCTGGTGCCGTTTCGGTATTGGTCGAGCCAAGTAAGACGGAGAGTTACAAGACCAAAGATGGAAAAATGGCCGATGGTGCATCGATGATTCTTCACCTTAAGGAATTAGGTATTCTTCTCGTTACTGGCCACAAAAGTGGTGACGCAGTTTATAGCGTTTTCAAAGAGGATGGAACGGACATTACTGCAGCGGACCCTGCCTCACCCTTGAGTGTAGAGACATGCTCGACTTGTCACTCAGGCTATGAAGCGTTTTGTGTCAAAGGCCAATGTGCTAGTGGGCAATAGCCGTAATGGTTTCTAAGTTATCAAGGACGGGTAAGTGACGATATGAACAAGCTATTCCAGATAGGCAATATTTTACTGCTATCGTTTATGGGTTTCGCTCTAGTGATTGTGTTATCACTTAGCTGGGTGCTCTACAGCAGTATGTACAATGCTGAAAGAGATAAGCTGATTCAGGTTAGTGAAGCTAGCCTAAAACCAATCGTTAATTTAGCAACACGCAGTGTCAATGGTGCCAACAAAATGAAACTGCGTAATAAAGATGCGCAATCTTTGTATGCGTCTTCAGGTTTGCTTTATTTGAAAATAGAAGGGATGTCTAAAGCGAGCCCCGCCTAGGCGTTTGCGAAAGCTCAGCCACCTCGTGCAATGGAATATGAGTACAGGGCTGAAATCGGGGGCGTGCAGCAAGCTTCTATAGACGAACTGCTCGCCAGTACTCATAAGCAATTTATTGATACAGAAGACTATTTATTTTTAAGCAGGTCGCCTCTGGATGAGGTGGAAAACGGAGCGCAAATTACGGCAGTATTTTCTGTGCTTAGTCTAGAAGGGATTCAGCGTCATATCTTGAAGGAAATGGCCTGGCCAGTGTTAGTAGTGACTGTGTTAGCTGCGATCTGCGCCTTACTTATCGGCCGACACATCTCCAAACCGATCTCTGATGCTTCGAGACAAATCAGCCATATTAGTCATACCTTAGATATGGGGCTCCGTGTTGAGTCCAGCTCACCCGTGATAGAAATAAATGGCATGGTACTAACCTTCAATAAATTTCTAGATCAAGTCGAAGGAATCATTAAGCAGTTAACTGAGCTGGTTGATCATATTAGCGAGGCATCAGAGTAATTGAGCTCTTTGACGATTAATACTCAAGATAGAATTAATCAACAGAAAGACCAATCTGAACGCGTTGCGACAGCGATTACACAGATGAGTGTGGCAGTATCTCATGTGACGGATAACGCGCATTCGGCAGCGGAAGCAGCGAAAGAAGCGAACTCCGAGGCCGAATCCGGGTCCCAAGTTGTTAATGTTGCGGTATCGGTGATTGATCAGCTAGCTGAAGGTGTCGAACATACAGCCGAGACCATACAGCGTGTTGAACAGGATACGCACAACATAAGTACCGTGTTAGATTTTATTCGAGGCATCGCTGATCAAACAAACTTACTAGCCTTGAATGCCTCCATCGAGTCGGCTCGTGCAGGAGATAGTGGTCGCGGCTTTGCCGTCGTTGCAGATGAAGTGCGTACCTTGGCGAGTCAGACACAGAAATCGACTGAAGAAATTCAGCACTTGGTTCAGCAGCTACAGGCGGGTACCGAAGGTGCAACTGAGTCAATAGCTTTAGGCCAAGAAATGGCTAAAGACAGCGTGGAAAAAGCTCGAGACGCTGATAATTCCTTGCAAGCAATCACCCGAAGTGCTCACACGATCAGTGATATGAATGCGCAAATAGCGACGAGCGCAGCAGAGCAAGCAGAGGTGACAGAAAGCGTTAGCCGAAGTATTAATGAGATTTCTGAGCTGTCAGAACAAATTGCTACTGACTCCCATAACTTTGCCAATTCCAGTGCACAGCTTGGTGAGCTAGCCGCTCAACTTAAACAGCACATCGAAAAGTTTAAATTGGGATAAATCCAGCGTTGGCAGAGGGTTTCATCCCTCGCTGGATTAACCCTGTGCTTGCCCGCTTGCGAGCCGAGGAAGGCTGTGCATACATCTATGCTGCGAAGTGTTTTTCATCCAGCAGAAGCTAATCGAATAATCTCTGGATAACCCTTTTCCACCAACGCCTCTTCATTACTCTTATAAAATCCACGTAGCTTAAGAATGCGATGCATTTCAGATAGTCGATAGCTGGGAACGGTTGGGAGCAAATGATGTTCGCAGTGATAGTTCACATAATTCGGTGCAAACAGTAAACGCTCCCACCAGTTGGCGATGGTTGTACGTGTCGTGTGGCGAACATCCTCTGAGGCAAGTGCTGGCATGGCGCCGTGCTCGGCGATTTGACGAACTCGAATGATGAAGGGATGAGTAAAAATATAGGCAATCCACCATAAAGCATAGAGGCTGGCATGTCCGCTCGCCGCCAAGATACTAAAAAATATAAGGTGGAAACTGACGACGTGAAGGTAGTTTCTAAGTCCCATTTTCCAGCCAGCATCTGTTCCGATCTTATCGCTGTTTACACCCAAGGAAACGGCATTTCCAGCACGCCCTGGAAGTACATAAAATAACAAAGCTGATGTTGCCTTGAGCCCAGATAAACCAAGAAAGTCACGAATGATCTTGCGCTTAAAGCTATCTTTGCTAACCGGGTATTGAGCAATGTTACCAACATCGGGGTCTTCGTCGGTTCCGGTTTTAGTGTGGTGAGTAAAGTGATAAGGACGGTAGAAGTCGATAGGCACAAGTACCGGAATACCTGCCAACCAATGGCCAACCAGGTCATTCTGCTTTTGGGTGGAAAAGAATGAGCGGTGAGAGCATTCATGCAGAAGTATACCAAGACCGAGTTGCCGTCCTCCTAGAATGAATAAAGCCACTATGACGGTAATGATATTTGGCCAAACAGCAACGATAAAGAAAGCAAAAGCGATGAGTAGCCAGTTGAAGGCAAACATTAGATAAGCCCTTAGGTCAGAAGCAGATTTCAGGTAGCGAATTTGGCCAACCGATAGGTAATCGCTAGCTTTTTGCTTTACCGTTTTTGCTGAATCGCTTACTGAACTCATATCGACCTCGTATTTATTGTGCATCCTATACTTTTCATACTAGCAGCAATAACGGTATTCAATCAATAATATGAATTTGTATTCATTTTATTTGTAGGTGAGTACCAATTTTTTGAATGTGTTGGAACTATCATGTTCTTTTGAAGTCATAACTACATATGCGTATCCCTCATATTGAGGTATAAGAGATAGGAGTTGCCCGCGTGTACGGTTCTAAAGTGCGACGTTTTACAGGCTTGATGGTATGTCTTTTGTTGAGTGTGAATTATATGGCCTCGGTAAATGCTCAAGAACGAAACTTACGTTTTACCAGCTCAGATGAGCCAGGCAGTCTGATTGAGCTTTACACTTCACAAGGTTGTAGCAGTTGCCCTCCAGCTGAACGATGGATCAGTAAGTTCAAGCACGATAAGCGTTTATGGAAGTCACTTTTCCCTTTAGCCTTCCATGTTGATTATTGGGATTACATCGGTTGGAAGGATGAGTTTGCCAAGGCTCAATATGGCAATCGGCAGCGCCTTTATCAGCGTCTAGGTTTAATTAGACAAGTCGCGACTCCGGGATTTATTGTGAGTGGCAAGGGCTGGAATGGGTGGTTTCGGTGTCAACGCTTACCCCAGGCACAGAGGGTAGAGGGTCTAGGTGGTTTACAGATTGATATTGATGGACGCGAGGTGTTAATTCGCTATACCACCAAGATAGAAGCAGAGCAGGATAAGTCGTTCAAGATCAATATAGCCTTACTCGGCTTTGATATGCTCTCAAACATTAATGCTGGTGAAAACCGCGGCAGAAATCTACAGCAAGATTTTGTTGTACTGTCCTTACACCATGAGTTTTTACTCAGCAAGAAAGATACTGCTAGTAGGCAGGAGTTGTGGAGCAGTCGGCTTCGATTGCCGGAAAGTGTTGATCGCCTCGGTGTAGAGATGGCATTGCTAGGCTGGACTACCAAGGGAGGTGAGTTAAATCCATTACAGGTCACAGGAGGGTGGTTGTAATGATAATCATTATCAATTAATGTATTTGTTATTAGTTAGATAAATACCGAGGGAAAGTATATGCCTAAGTTGATAGATGATAACTGGATTGTGATTACTTCACTTGGAATGGCGTTGTTCATGTGTGTACTTGCTCTGGTGTTCCCAATCTCTTATTAAACCTTTCTTGCAGAATTGCAGGGTTAAATCGTCGTGTCGCTTTAACGTTAATAGCTTCGTTTGTCCTACTGATAGAACTGTGTATTTAAGGTTTTAGGTAGCATTAGGGTGATGAGGTAAGCATTAAATAGTATTCAGCGCTTTACAATTAGTGAACCCAATCACTTATGAAAGTACTAGGATCAATATATGGAAGTATTTGCAGACTATCAACTCACGCTACTCATTGTTGGACTGACCGGCTTATTGCTGCTCACCCAAATACTTGTTTCTGACGCAGCATCAATTAAATTGAAACATACACCGGGTTATCCCGTCGAAGCTGATCACGCTAGATTTTTATTTCGAGCCTCTCGTACTTATTCAAATACCAATGAGACGATCGCGGTATTTATCCTGTTTGCTTTGTTTGCTGTTTATAGTGGTGCCGATGCAAGCTATATCGACGCGTTTTCTGTGACCTATTTTGCTGGGCGTGTGATGCATATGTTGTGCTATTACGCGAATATAGCCTTGGCCCGGAGTATTGGTTTTGTTATTAGTCTGATTGGTTTAATTGGTATGTTTGTGACTTCGCTGACGGTTTGATAGGCCCTCATCTGCATTTTAGAGTCTCTTAGTTTGAAGACAGAGCTATCTGACTTAGCGGCGTGTGTATCAGGCTTTAACTTTCTAGTAGAAATCTCGCCCAATCGGGCAGGGTGTTTGCTTTTTTCGTTACTAATCCTTGCGTGATCTGAGCAACGAGATCGAAGGGCTTTAGGTAGTCAGAGTTGTCTAAGAGATAAGCTTTGTCTGCCAGCACTAGCGCTGTTTTTATATTTTGCATGGTGCGAGGTATACGGCTGACGACTTTATCTTCTGGTACTGCGTGACCGCCTTCTTCAATCCTTTGCTGTATTCGTGCTTTGTTAAGTTCGGGGGTTGAAAGATGAACGAAGACGATAATTACTTCGTAACCGTGAGCTTTGGCTTTTCCTACAAAGTCGATTTTGGAGGGATGAGAGAAAACGGTTTCAAAACAGAAACTACGTCCTTCTTCCAAGAGCTCATTCCTGAGCCGCTCAGCGATGGCTGCGGCTTGATAGCTATGCGCTTCAGGCGCATCGGGGAATACTTGGCGAGCGATATTATCGGCGTTAACGAAGGGTAGATCACGAGGTTGTAGCTGCGTTCTATAAAAGGTAGATTTTCCTGCGCCATTTCCTCCGGCGAGCAGCCACAGCTGTTTTGATTCTTTATTCAATTTATACTCTAGATTCTATAAATACGCCATTTTCAAAATAGCCGGTGGTGACATTACCTTGTTGGTCGATTCTTTCAAGCATGCCCTTATCAGTACTTGAGGCCTGAAAGGCATAATTGGTAGTGGTGATGTTTCTCATCAAAGAACCTGAGTCGCGTTGTTGTTCCAGGTTGCTGAATATATCGTCAGCATCAATGTCGACATTATGCGTTTCTTCTACATTGATTTTTGCAAGACCACTGTTTACTTTAATGAGTGTTTCAGGGTCTACGACACCAGAAACCCCGCGGCCTATTTCTGCCCAATATTCTATCTGTTCAGCCACTGAGCGCTTGTTAAGTTCACCACTTAACTTGGCTTGTTTCATAAGTTCACTTTCTAAACGGATAGGGGAATTGGATTTAGCCATCAAAGAATCTCCAAACTGAGGTTGATATCTGGATTGTAGCGGATTGCTACGCTTAAAGCTAATGTTTGTAGTGAATCGCTACAGATTCTTTTAGGCTCGCATGATTTGCTGTACTTAAGGTAAACTCACATTCACTATGACCCGTATTTTTGTATTCTTACTTATGTTTTCATTCTCCCAGATGTCCTCAGGATTTACCTACACCATTGAGCTGACAGAACGAAGCTTGCAAGAAAAGATTGAGGCGATGATGCCCTTAGAAAAGAAACAGTACTTCTTTACTGTTCGCTTGTCCGAGCCAAAAGTGGAGTTAATCAACGTCAGTAATGAAGTTGGCTTTTTTATGCATGTTGATGTCATCGCACCAGGCGGCTTTAAAGGTGGTGGCAGAGGTAAAATCGCCGGTACCCTCCGCTACCAGCAGGATAGCGGGGAATTTTATTTAGACTCACCTCGACTGGTCGACCTTGAGATCGACTTATTGCCAAAACAACTAACACCAAAGATTGCCAAACTGGCTGAGCTAGTGCTGTCTAAAGCTAGCGAGAAGCTTCCTGTCTATCGCTTACGTGACGATGATGCTAAGCACCAATTAGCAAAATCTACTTTGAAGTCTATCAAGGTTAGAGATCATAAACTATTGATTACATTAGGCATGTTTTAAATATGACCTCCGGCTTCTACTGAGCTCCGAATTTTGAGGGGCGAACCCTCTGCCTACGAAAGAGCTAGATGTCATGGCTGACATCTAGCTAACTGTCTGAATAAAAAAGAAAAATAAAATAATTGTGACTATTTCTGCGTTTTGTCCGTCTATATCTCTGTAAATTGGTTTTTTTGTTCTAATTTTTTTCTTCAGAATGGAGAGATATAGGAATTTCACGGTCATAGGTATCTATGTTCGTCCGTATTTGCTTTAGGTTTGTGAAGCAGGGCAGTGATATGACCATTTATTTGTTACTTTCTTAGTGAGGTCAAAAGTATGAATACATCCGTACTTTATTTGCAGGATCTTGTGAATGCTGGTGGCCCAGAGCCTGATCAGTACCCAGCATTAAAACAAGCTTTGGTTGATTTTAATCAGGCAAAGAGCCGAGGAGAATTTAATTACTATGGGCCAGACTATAAAGAAGACTTGATGGGCAAGGCGCTAAGTTTCGATACTATGCAAGGCTTGGCGTATCGAAAACCCAATGGCTATGCTGGCGACTTTGAATTATTAGAACGTATTTACGGTCACTTTCTTACACCCAAGACAGACTTAAGGAACTGGGATCAGTTCTGGAATAGTCAGGCTTTTGTTTCGGCCTTTCAACATAGCCAGCGCTACTTCGTTGACGTAATGGCTGCTGCGGAACAGCATCAGCAAGGTATGAATGTCCTAAATATCGCTTCAGGTTCTTCCCGCTCTATCGCGGATTACTTGGGGCAGTATAAAAGCGACTCGTCTTTTTTATGCATTGATCAGTCCTGGAAGGCTTTAGATTACGCTAGTATCCTGTGTCGTAAGTATAGTGATCAGGTTGGCTTTGCACATGGCGGAGTCCAAGATATTGAAAGCGATGAAAAGTATGACCTGATTTGGTCAGAAGGGTTATTTGATTACTTGAACGATGCCTCGTTTAAGCTAACCTTGGAAAAGCTAATGAGCCATACGCGAAAGGGAAGTGAAATCGTCATTGCTAATTTGAGCACTAATAACGCTAGCCAGCCCTATATGGACTTCCTTGACTGGCATGTAAACCCCAGAAGTGAAGCGCATATGACATACTTGGCGACCTGTTGCGGCCTTAAACGCTCTCAAATGCATGTTGTTCAAGACCCGGCAAAAGTGAATATGTATCTACATATTGCTCTATAAAGGCTATACTCTGCGCTAAATTTAAACTGTTCGGCAGCGGACAGTTCCCTTTTTGGGAATCTGAAGCTAACTAGCGTTCAGTGATTTTCCCAATTATTAGTTCTTAGTGCGGACACATGACAAAAAAGACCAGTAAAGCCACGCAAGATCCTCATAAGGATCGCGAAGCGCAGAAATACGAAAATCCTATTCCCAGTCGAGAGTTTATTCTTTCTCATCTGGATGCGCGCAACGCTCCGGCCACTCATCCTGAACTAGTTGAAGAGCTGTCATTGAAAGATGATGATTCAATTGAAGCTCTTCGTCGGCGTCTTATTGCTATGTCGCGAGACGGCCAACTAGTGCGTAACCGGGGTGATCGATATCTACCGGTTTCTCGCGTTAACTTGCTTAAAGGTGTGGTCATAGGTCACCGTGATGGTTTTGGCTTTGTAAAGCTTGATGAAGGCGGTGATGACCTTTACTTATCGGCTCGTCAGATGCAGATGGTGTTTGATGGCGATCGGGTGCTAGTACGCGCAGATAGGGAAGATCATCGTGGTAAACGTCATGCGGTTATTGTGGATGTCCTGGAACGAAATACCGAACAATTGGTTGGACGTTTATATCGTGAAGGCAACATCGTATTTGTCGAAGTTGAAAATAACCGCATTACCCAACAGGTTCTAATTGACTCTGATCATACGGCTGAAGCCAAGCATGGCCAATATGTCGTGGTTAAGATATTGCAACATCCGACTAAACGCACGCACGCGACCGGTCAGGTAATTGAAGTATTAGGAGACCACATGGCTCCTGGTATGGAAATCGAAGTAGCGATTCGTTCCTATAATATTCCTTTTGAGTGGCCGCCTGAAGTTCAACAAACTGTCGATACACTCAAATCAGAAGTTCTCGATAGTGACAAAGCCGGGCGTATTGATATCAGGCATTTGCCCCTTGTTACGATTGATGGCGAAGATGCGCGAGACTTTGACGATGCTGTGTATTGTCAACGAAATGGAAGCGGCTGGAAGCTCTATGTTGCGATCGCTGATGTTAGCCACTATGTACGCCCTGAGTCACCGTTGGATGTCGAAGCAAATAACCGCGCAACCTCGGTTTATTTTCCCGACCATGTTGTGCCGATGTTGCCTGAGGTTTTATCTAATGGTTTGTGTTCCCTTAATCCTAGAGTTGACCGCTTATGTATGGTCTGCGAAATGGATATTAACGCTGAAGGTTCAGTCCTTAAGAGTCGTTTTTACGAAGGGGTAATGCACAGCCACGCGCGTTTGACCTATAACCAGGTTGGAACCATTCTGGAAGAGCCCGACTCAAGTGATGGCATTCAACTTTGTGAAGATTTTGCTGATCGACTTCCCGAGCTGCACGAACTGTATGGTTTATACCAAGTGCTGGTCAGTCGTCGTAAAGATCGTGGTGCTATTGATTTTGAAACGGTTGAAACCAGAATTATTTTTGGTGATGAACGAAAAATTGATGCGATTGTACCAACTGAGCGTAATGATGCTCATAAAATCATAGAAGAGTGCATGCTCTGTGCAAATGTAGCGACAGCAGAGTTTTTATCGCGCCATAAGCTACCAACCTTGTATCGAATTCACGAGGGGCCGACAGCACAAAAACTAGAGAATGTGCGTTCATTTCTAGGTGAACAAGGTTTGCAGTTGATGGGCGGTGAAGATCCATCGCCTTCTGACTACCAACAAATTATGGCGGATATTCAGGATCGTCCTGACTTCAGCGTTCTACAAACCGTCTTATTACGCTCTATGAGCCAAGCAGTCTATGGGCCTGAAGAGAAAGGTCACTTTGGTTTGGCTTATGAACACTACGCTCACTTTACTTCACCTATCAGGCGTTATCCTGATCTATTAGTTCACCGTGCTATCAAGTCTGTTATTTATTCTGCTAAGAATAATGATTTTGACGACGTAGGTATTGCTGCGGATGCTCAGGCTCCTGAGTTAAGAAAAGCGTATAAATACCCATATGACCTAGCGAAAATGCTGGTTCTTGGTGAACACTGCTCGATGGCTGAGCGACGTGCTGATGAGGCGACGCGTGATGTAATGAGCTGGCTTAAGTGTGAGTACCTACAGCAACACTTGGGTGAGGAGTTTGAGGGTATTATCTCTGCCGTGACGGGCTTTGGCTTCTTTGTAGAGCTAGCTGATTTATATGCTGAAGGTCTAGTTCATGTCTCGACTTTAGACAGTGATTATTATCAATTTGATGCAGCGAAGCATCGCCTGATCGGTGAACGCTCAGGTAAGCGCTTTGGTCTGGGTGATAGGGTGCTTGTTCAGGTCTCAAACATCAATCTGGAAGAGCGCAAGGTTGACCTGGTTCTAGTGAGCTCAAGTTCCAAGTCACGTGACAAATTGCGCCCTAAGAAAGGTAAGCCCAAAAGCGGTAGCAAGCGCGACAGTCAGGACAAGCGGAAGGCAGGTGAGCGGCGTAAAGAAGCGGATAGACGTCAGGGAAGTGATAAACCTAAGGTTAAATCCCGAAATGGCGCAAGAAAGAAAACCGAGCGTCCGGTAAAAGCCAAGTCAAGAAAGCCGAAGTCTTCTTCAGAGTTGAAGACAGAAGAGCCTCAAGAGCTTAAATCTAGCCAGCCTTTAAAGCGCAAGCCAAGCAAGCTAGAAGCTTTAAAAAGCAAGCAAGTAAAAAAGCCCTTAAAGAAAATTAACAAGGTAAAATCAGACGCTAATTCAGAGCCGGTGACGCCAGCAATTAGAAAGCGCAAAGTTAAAACAAAAGGTTAAGAGTTAATGAATCAAGAAACCGTATTTGGTTTGCATGCAGTTGAGGCCCTAGTGCAAAAAGAGGCCGATTCGGTTATCTCTGTATTGGTACAGCAGGGTAGGGACGACCAGCGCTTATCAAAGCTTATTCGCTTGCTTCAGTCTAAAGGGCTCTCTTGTGACTATGTGCCTCGGAAGGAATTAGACAAGTTGGTCAGCGGTCGTCACCAAGGTGTTGTGGCAACTATTAAAGGGGAAGTTGAGAAGCATGAAGGGGATCTTGAAGATATTCTCTCAGCGCTAGATGAACCACCGTTTTTATTGATTCTGGATTCCGTGACTGACCCTCATAACCTGGGGGCATGTTTACGTTCAGCTGATGCGGCGGGTGTCCATGCCGTGATCGTGCCGAAGGATAAGTCCGCCCCCTTGAATGCCACTGCAAAGAAGGTGGCTTGTGGTGCCGCTGAGCATGTGCCTGTCATTCGAGTGACAAACTTAGCCCGTACCATGAAGTGGTTACAAAACTTTGGTGTATGGATAACGGGTGCTGCCGGAGAAGCGGAGCAAAATATCTATCAAACAGATCTTAAAGGCCCTGCTGCTATCGCAATGGGTGCTGAAGGCAGTGGTCTGCGTCGCCTGACGCGAGAGCATTGTGACCAGCTTACTAAAATTCCAATGATCGGGAGTGTTAGCAGCTTAAATGTTTCCGTTGCGACAGGGATTTGTTTGTTCGAGGCTTTGCGACAGCGGCAAGCTTAAAAAGTAGCGTTTAGGGCTTTTGATGAGTCGACTTTTCTCTCCTATCAATTTGCTTTTACTCTTGGTTGCTTTGCTATGGGGGCTGGGGTTTGCACCTCAGCGTTTGGCCTTGGAGGGTATGGCTCCCGTTGCCTTCAATTTTTGGCGCTTTGCTTTTGGCGCCATGATGCTATTACCCTTTATTTTTTCTTCGAAGAGTTCGCGTACAGCCTTACTTAATAAGAGAACGATTCTCGCCGGTGCAGGCTTAGGCCTACTGTTAACGGCTGGCGCTGCTTTTCAGCAAATCAGCTTGGCCTATACTAAAGTCGCCAATGTGGCTTTTATCACCGGCTTTTATGTCGCGCTTGTCCCGCTTATCGGTATCTTATTTAAGAAAAGTTACCCTTTACTGACCTGGATTGGTGGTTTGATTGCTCTGTGTGGCTTGTCCTTACTGAGCGGTTTTGATGGAAAGTTTAATTATTTAGGTGATGGCTTGGCACTTGCTGGAGCCGTTTTTTGGGCTCTTCACTTATGGGCTATCAGTTTCTGGGTGGGCAAGCATGACTTGCTTGTTCTCGCACTTTTTCAATTTATTGTCTGCGCTTTATTAAGTTTAGTTTTTTCCCTGAGCTTTGAGGGCGGCCCTATGGCTAGTCTCAACTCTGCTTATCTTTGGGCCTTGTGTAGTGGCATCTTCGTTGTGGGTATGGCGTATACACTTCAGGTCTTTGCTTTAAAGAAAGCAGACCCCTTTATTGCAGCGATCATATTTTCGATGGAGTCTGTTTTTGGCGCAATGGTTGGTTACTGGGTATTCGATGAAGTCTTAGGTATGTACGGCTTTGTGGGAGCTATACTGATGCTTCTCGGTTTTGTACTTGCGCAGTCTCATGAGAAACAGAACTAATAATCGTTATTGATTACTACTGAATCCTGATACAGCCTGCTTTTTCAGTACAGCACCCTGTTTTATCAACTTCGACTCCACGATCCGATAGCGGACATTCATCGAGTTTGTCTATCACGCCATCCTGGTCTGAATCGAGTTGGAGCTGTAGATTCTCAAATGGGGTTCTTACGATTTTTTCCACTTTAGGAATGTGTTTTTTGAAGCCAAAATAACGGCCTATATGAAAGCCGCTGAAGCGAGCATCTTTGGCATGATTGGTATAGTCAAAGCTGATGAACCAGGGACTATCGGTGAATCTGTAGTAAGCACCGATTCCCCAGGTAACTTGTACAGTTGACTCTTCTTCATAGCCAATACGCGAGTCTGTTGCTTCTGTATTGAGCCAGGTTCCCCCAAGTTTGAAGTGGGCATTGAAAGGCTTATATTGGGGTAAGAATCGATATGCAATCATTAGACTTGGGGCTCGGTATCTAATCGCCGCATCTAGACTTGCATTTAGGGTGGGGTTACTATTTTTTAAGCCCGCTTCCCCCAGGAAAGAATAGTCTAACTCCAGTGCCCATTTTTCACTGAGATGGCGACCAGCCAAGAAACTAAAGCCAATACTACTTTTGTCATTACTTGACCAGCCGTTACTTTCTCCAGAGGGGGCCAAGTAGCTATAACCTAGCCCGGCGGATACATACCAACAGGGTTGAAATAAGAGTTCTGATAAATCGTCAAATTTTAGCTCCTGAGCACACTGATTATTGTTGTCAGCCGAGGCATCATTTACATGCATAAGCAGAGGTAAAAAAACTATCGCCATCCAGAAAGCATGCTTGTGTTGTATTGCTCTGTAGCTCTTATAAAGCCAGGGAAGTAAAAGCAGCAACCATGCTAGATGGGGATTAATGGTGCCACCTGTTCCACTTTTGGCTGTGCTAATACCAGTGTCGTCATCTTCGGCAAGGTCGATAATCCCGTTGTTATCAAAGTCACCGTTTTCCAGGCCGTCAGGGTAGCCGTCATTGTCGCTATCGCGGTCCCGGTAGTTTTCAGTTCCATCTTCATCGCTATCGATAAGCGTAGAGAAAACATGACTGCTTAAGCCTGACGATGATGATAGCAGGTCAACCATACCGTCATTGTCGCTGTCAATCTCACTAAGGTCCGTACCCGGAAGATTCGCTTCTTGAAGGTCCGTTACTTCATCATTGTCCGAGTCAAGGTCCTGAAAATCGGGTACACCATCGTTGTCAGTGTCTGACACGGCAAAAGCTGACGTGATCGCATCGTCTAGGCCATCTGCATTTGCATCAACGACTGTATCGATTACACCGTTGCTGTCCAGATCAATTAGTCCTGAATTCGACTCTCTTATATCAGTTAAACCATCATTGTCACTATCCAAATCAATTTTATCAGGTTGTCCGTCAGCATCGGTATCGACAGTGAAGTCCCCTTCAATAATGTCAGGAATACCATCATTATCATCGTCTAGATCGTCAGAGTTAGTGATACTGTCACCATCAATGTCTATGGATGAGCCAAAGTTGGTCGGGTCTTCATCGACACTGTCGAGAATGCCATCGCCATCGGTATCGCTCATTGGGTCGATTTGCCCATCCTGGTCGGCATCGAGGATTGGCACGATCAGGTTATCAATGTCGAAAGGCCCATTACCATCATTTGTGCTATCACCACTTTCAAGCTCAAGGTGGTTGGGCAAACCGTCGCCATCAGTATCGGTAGGTGAGCTTGTTTGCGAATCGGGAGTGTCATGAATACCGTCAATAGGGCTGTTATCGGTACCACCTGATTCCACCACGTCTGTAAAACCGTCATTGTCACTATCGAGATCGATATAATCCGGAAAGCCGTCATCGTCAGTGTCTGGTGGGTTAATGATATCGTCGATACCATCCAGGTTGGTATCGATGCCCCCGGTGCTGTCAACATCGTAGGCGTCATTGATACCGTCACCATCACTGTCTAAGCTGGCAGTTAACTCAGCTTCAAGTTCATCATTCATACCATCGTTGTCACTGTCCAGGTCAAAGATGTTGTAGCTATTATCGCCATCGCTATCCAAAAGACTTATCGCGTCATCAATACCATCCAGGTTGAGGTCTTCTCCTCCAGTCAGGTCGACGTCAAAGCCGTTATCGATACCATCGTCATCCGAGTCGAGGTGCAATGCGACGCCATTTTCAATGGCATCGGGGAGGCCATCTCCATCACTGTCCAAATCAAGGTGGTTGAGGATAGAGTCATTATCAAAATCTTCAGCTACAAACTTATGTTCGAGATAATCAGGAATATGGTCATTGTCTGAGTCTCGATCTCGATAGTCAGGTGTGCCGTCGTTGTCACTATCTTGAGGAAGGTTTGGGTCGCTTCCCAGCTCTCCAGCATCGTTAATGCCATCATTATCCGAGTCAGTATCCAAGGCATCGAGAATGCCATCTCCATCCGAGTCAAATGGTGAACTGAGATCGGCCCCTAGCTCTTCAAGATCACTAATGCCGTCACCATCACTATCGTAGTAATCAGGGTCGAGACCCAGGCTTATCTCGTCACCGTTTGAAATACCATCGCTATCGTTATCACAAATTTCAACAGTATTATCTGGGGCACAAGCGGTTTTACTAACACTATCTTGGTCAGTTGCCTGGTTTCCAGCTCGATCAGCGATACTTGCATTAATAGTGATGTCGCCGTCTTGAAGGCTGCTTAGGTTAATTTCAGTGCTGAAGCTACCTTCGTTTGAGGTAGCGGGAGAGCAGCTCATATCGCTTTCGCTGACAGAGTTTGAACGTCCATCAGTAACGGTGATAGTAATAGTGTCGATTGTTTCTGTGCAGCGACCTGAGACCGGAAACGTTAGGATATTGCTGCTATCAGCTGAGCGCAAAATATTTAATGAAATTGTGGGTACTACAGTATCAATAAGAAGTTCGCTAATCGAGGTATCAGAGCTTATCTGTGAGGCGATATCGGTGATTTGCGCTGTGACATCATAAGTCCCATCGGCTAGCTCATTTCCGGTTGGAATAGTAAGACTCCAATTTGAACCGTCTGAGCTTAGGTTGCCATCGCCGAGTGTGTAGTTGATATGATTGACGCCGACTGAAAAGCTTGCTCCGGTCATCTGAGGAAATGTTCCCGTTAAAGTAGGTAAAGGCGACGGGCTTGCCAGATCATCGATAGTGGGGGGCGACATGAACGATACTAAGGCAACATCAGCAATTTCCGAGAAGTTGATCGTCGCGGATACTGTCGCGGTACCGACCGTGGTGTCACTTTGTAGCGAGGCTTGATATCGACCATCGCCTAAATCTGTCACATCACCAACACTGCCTAAGGTACTGGAAATGGTGACAATATCTCCTCCGTTTGTTAGAGCATTGCCATGCTCATCAATTGCTTCGACAGTGATTTGGCTAAGGGTTTGGCCGTCTGCAACAATTTGGCTCAGACTGCTGTTAACTTGACTGTTAGAGTAGTCGGCATTACCGGGAATCATAGATATGCTTGCGGTATCGGAGAGCTGTACACCGTTTAACTCTGCTGTGATTACTGCGACGCCCCTTGTTTCATCTGCGGTAAAGATGACTTGATAAGTGCCGTCACCTAAATCGTTCACGGAGCTATGGCTGCCGGCAGTTGAGTTAATAATGACGGTGTCACCACCGGAAGTAAGATAGTTCCCAGTCAGGTCAATGGCTTGAAGTGTGAGGGTGGCGGTGTCGCTGCCGTTAGCCGTCAGAACAGGTGATGATGAGTTTAGTGTGCTGTTCAGGTAGCTTGCCGGGCCCGGTACAAATTGAACGGTTGCGGTATCGACAAGGCTTTGGCCATTCATAGTCCCAGTAATCACTGCCGTGCCTGTTGTGGCTGGAGCCAGTAGAGTCGCGTTATAGCGGCCATCTCCCATATCGCTTACCGCGCCTAAACTACCAAAATTGGTATTTAAAGTAACCGTGGCGCCACCCACTTCGACACTATTGCCAAAGACGTCGCTTCCTTGAACTGTGATAGTTGTAGTATTGGAGCCATTAGCGATGACGGCAGCATCGAGACTGGTAATAACGCCGCTAGAGGCGAGTAGCGCTCCTGCCTGAAGGTTGATCATTTCAGTGTCAATAACATCTTCACCATCAAAGGTGGCGCTAATGATCGCGACACCGGTATTGGTGGGGGAGGTGTAGGTTGCGCTATAAAAACCGTCATTCAAGTCGGTGACATCACCGATACTGCCCATACTGGCCGCGAAACTAACGGTACTGCCGCCTGAGTTTAATCCGTTACCAAGCACGTTAATAGCCTGGAGCAAAATAGTTGAAGTAGTGCTTCCATCAGCCGTTAGCGTGTTTGGCGTAGCGGTGATTAAAGTATCGCTCATGGAGGCGGGTAGTGGGGTGAACTCAACACTGGTTGTATCCACAATTGTACTTCCCTCAAGACTTGCACTGATGGTGGCTGTCCCGACAGTCGTACTGCTCGTTAAAACTGCAGTGTAGCTTCCATTGCCAAGATCGGTGACCGGCCCGACGCTGCCAATATCGGCTGTAATGTCGACACTGTTTCCACCGCGTGCCAAATCATTATTGTTTATATCTG